>JAUWCP010000001.1 GCA_030609245.1 Hyphomicrobium sp. | reverse complement strand
GGCACCGAGAACTTAACCTTAACTTTCACCGACGAAGCCGTCGACGCCCTCGCCGATACGGCCGTGCAGGTCAATTCCTCGGTCGAGGACATCGGCGCGCGGCGTTTGCAAACCGTAATGGAGCGTGTGCTTGATGAGATTTCGTTTGATGCGTCTGACCGCGGCGGCCAGTCTATTACCATCGACGCTGAATACGTGACATCGCGTCTTGGTGATCTCGCGAAGAACACAGACTTGTCGAAATTTATTCTTTAAGTCGCGCGCAAGAACACTGCGTTGCGGCGCAAAAAGACTTGCGGTACGTTGCAGTGCATCAATTTTTTCCACTATCTCTTAACTTACTGCAGCGGAATATTGTTCCACGTTTAGCATTTGTTTTGTATAGATGGTGTTGTAGATGGTCGGTATTTGCCGCGGTTTTTTGTTTGTGCGGGAGGCATTGATGGCTCCCCTCATGTCCGCTTCTAGCAGCGCCGCCATCTGCTAGGAGGTAACGTAATGGCATGCCCCAAGATCGAGGTCCGAGGTAAGCGGGTCATCCTGCTGAGTGGATTTCGCAATGCAATGATTGGCACCAAAGGGGCCCGTGTCATCAAGTCCGACGACATCAAGTCAGCGGAACAGCTGAGCACGTCGGCCAAGCAGCATCCTGACGCCGTGGCATTTGGCTTCGTGGCTGGACGCTGGGTGCCAGTCGCCTGAGGCCGGCTGCGCAAATCCAACGGCGTTTCCGCAGATTGATGGTTTCCGCGCCTGCCAATTGGCGGGCCGGCGCGGTCAGTTGAGCGCAAGCTGAACAGAGTTATTTCAGCATTCAGGCGCTTTTTTCTCCCATACCTTCCCACGCCTTCCCTCGCTGACCGGGAAAGTGGATGGCTGTGGCATGTTGAACAGCCCTGACCGTCTTTCAGACGAGGGCAAGAGACGCTAGATAAGGGCGCAATCGAACTTCTCGCAGGCTCACATGGCCCTCGCTATCGATACTGACGCGGTATCTATTCTGGACTCAGCCGCCCGATCGCCGACAAAGCTCTCCCTTGCCGGGCTTAGCCGCGACGGCTTGCGTTTGGAACTAGCCCAATCCGGTGTGCCAGAGAGGCAGCTTCGCATGCGCGCCAATCAGCTTTGGAGCTGGATCTACGTGCGCGGCGTCACCGGCTTTGACGCGATGAGCGATGTATCAAAGGAGCTGCGTGCCGCGCTCGCCGAGCGCTACACACTAGAGCGGCCTGAGATCGTCACCGAACAGGTCTCTGTTGACGGTACGCGCAAGTGGCTCATGCGGCTTCCGAAGCGGGGCACGGAGGCAAAGGCGCCAGAGATCGAGACGGTCTATATCCCCGAAACCGGGCGCGGCACGTTGTGTATTTCAAGCCAAGTCGGCTGCACCCTGACGTGCACCTTCTGCCATACGGGCACACAGCGTCTGGTGCGCAATCTCACAACGCAGGAGATCGTCGGTCAGATCCTCCTGGCGCGCGATCGCATCGGCGACTGGTCAGGCGCGACGCCGCCCGATGATGGGCACCTGTTGCCCATGACCGAGCGCAAGATCACCAACATCGTGCTGATGGGCATGGGCGAGCCGCTCTACAATTTCGACAACGTCAAGGAGGCGATGGATATCGCTGCCCACGGCGAAGGTCTTTCGGTTTCCAAGCGGCGCATCACACTGTCCACGTCTGGCATCGTGCCTGAGATCGTCCGTTGGGGTGCGGAGGCCGGCACCATGCTCGCCATCTCGCTGCACGCAACCCGCGATGAGCTGCGCGACGAGCTCGTCCCCATCAACCGCAAATACCCCATCGCTGAGTTGCTCGACGCCTGCCGTAACTATCCCAGCCTCTCGAACGCCAAGCGCATCACGTTTGAATACGTGATGCTAAAGGGCGTCAACGATAGCCTCGCCGAGGCGCGCGAACTGGTGCGATTGCTGGCCGGAATCCCCGCCAAGATCAACCTTATTCCATTCAACCCCTGGCCGGGCGCGCCTTATGAGTGCTCGGAGTGGGAGCAGATCGAGCGCTTTGCTGAAGTGGTGAACCGGGCTGGCTACGCTAGCCCGGTACGCTCCCCGCGCGGTCGCGATATCTTTGCCGCATGCGGCCAGCTCAGATCGGCAAGCGTACGCCTAAGGGCGAGTGAACGTAACAAGACGCCTGCGCAATCCACCGCAGAGGTCGAGGGAAGCGGAGACTAGGTCGGGTGTTTTGGAGCACTGTTGGTCGTCTTATCGTTATTCCCATAGCGCTACTGATTGCCGCCTCGGTTTCGGGTTTCGTGCTCTTCACCTTGGGGTTGGAGCGCATTACCCTTGCCCTGCAAGGGAACCGGTCTGGGGACGACGTTATCGTCGCCATGTTTGACCTAACGCAGCAGGGACTTCTGCTTGCCACGGGTCTTACGCTGATACCGGCCCTCCTGGTGGTCATTGTCGGCGAAATCGCCCGCATTCGCAGCGCGATCTATTATGTTGCTGCTGGTGGGTTGGCGCTGGCGGCGATGCCCATGCTCGCGCGTATGACCGAGTCCGGCAATGTCGTGGTCCCGGAAACCACCGTTTGGCAGGTCTTCGCCACGGCCGGGTTCGCCGGTGGCTTCGTCTACTGGCTTATTGCCGGGCGCAATGCTTAAGTGAGCGTCGTTAGGCAGGAGGTCTATTTTTTATTGAGCGAGAGGATTTAAGCCTTGTAAGCTCAAACGGACCTTGGGTGCGACGAGTAGGTGAGAGCATGTTCGGCACGATGTTCCGGGTTCTGTTCGGTTTCATCATCGCGTGTCTCGTCGCCGGCGCGGCGGTTGTCGCGTTCGTCATAACGCCAGCCGATATTGCGACGCTGCCCGCCGATTTGCGATGGGGGCGGCTCGGCAGCGCCGGGATGCTATCCCTTCTCGCGGCGACACACGTGGCAATCTTCGCTTTTCCGTTTGCATTAGTTGCCATTGCAATTGGCGAAGGGATGAGCATCCGGTCTTGGATCTACTATGTGCTCGTCGGCATAGCGATCGCGCTCGGCGGTTTTGGCGCTCACTACATGGTCGAGGTCGTCGGCGAGCCGACGATCGTCAACGACTACGCCATTCGGGCCTTCCTGACGCTGGGATTTTTCGGCGGTTTTGCCTATTGGATGGCGGCCGGCAGGCGCGCTGGCGGGCGGCGCGACGACGCCGCGATCAATGAGGAGGCGCACGCTGGAGCAGAGATTCCCGGTGAGGCTTGAGTGAGATCGGCCGGATCAGATTACGAAATTCTTAGGGTCCGCGTGGCATCGATCTTGTTGGAGTGTCCCAGACGGACTAGAGTTGCTTGTCCCATTGCCTAATCGTCGCGAGGCAATGGAGCTGAAATCTAATGAATTAGCGGCACCGCGTTCGTGAGTCATGAAAGGGCGACGACACCGTGTTCGATCCAAAGCTCCAGGCCCGCTTCACGCGCAGCTGTACGGACGCCGCCTTCGGTTATACGGCGGCCACGATCGCGGCTTACGCGGACCTTACCAGTCAGGTTCTGAATTTCTGGGCTGACGCCTTGCAGCCGGCTGGGGATGACAAGACGCCAGGAACGAAAGAGCAGGCCGGATTTTCGTTCGTCCGTCAGGGTACAATGCCAACTCCGTTTTCGCCGTTTGATTGGATGAATGACCCGCGTTGGCTACCACCAACAGCGAATAGCGCGATTGGAAACGCGCTGTCCTCTCCGTTTGCCGCGTGGTTTGGCATGTTACCAGTTGCGGCCTCGCCGGCTGTCTGGCCGATAGCGGTTATGCTGATGTCGGCAGGCGTTCCGCGTTCGGTCGCTTGGCCGACGGCGGAGGCAAACGTCGCTGTGATGGATGCAGCGGATGCAGCGGCTGTCTCGGTGAAGCAGGTCTTTGAGAGCTATCAAACCGGCGGCGGGCAGGCCGTCACGTCGTTCTGGCCTCCTAATTCATTTATGACGCTGGCCGGCTTCTCGCCGTTTAACATCAATGCGATGATGGCCACATTCCGATTTGCTTAAGCGATAACGCACTCTGTCCAACGCTGCGATTGATCCGCGAAATAGGCATCGTGGAAACTTGCAGGGCGGTGAGCGCACCCTATAGTGCGCTCCCGATCCGAGCAGACCATCCTGAAAGCCGAACTCTATGACCGAAGCTGCGCAGTCCATCAACAAGGTGGTGCTCGCCTATTCCGGCGGCCTCGACACCTCGATCATCCTGAAATGGCTGCAGGAGACATATGGCACCGAGGTGATAACCTTTACTGCCGACCTCGGTCAGGGCGGAGAGATCGAGCCTGCGCGCGAGAAGGCGCTGATGCTCGGCATTAAGCCGGAAAACATCTACATTGAGGATCTGCGCGAGGAGTTCGTACGCGACTACGTCTTCCCGATGTTTCGGGCAAACGCACTCTATGAGGGGGTCTACCTCCTAGGCACATCGGTCGCGCGGCCGCTAATCGCAAAGAAGCAGATTGAAATCGCAAGAGCCACGGGTGCCGACGCCGTCTGTCATGGCGCCACCGGCAAGGGCAACGATCAAGTGCGTTTCGAGCTGAGCTATTACGCGCTCGAGCCGGGGATCAAGATCATTGCGCCCTGGCGGGAGTGGCAATTCAAAAGCCGCGAAGACCTTATTGAGTTTGCCGAAAGGCATCAGATCCCCGTCGCCAAAGACAAACGCGGCGAGGCTCCATTTTCAGTCGACGCCAACCTGTTGCATTCCTCCTCCGAGGGCAAGGTGTTGGAAGATCCGGCGGTGGAGCCACCGGACTACGTTTACCAGCGCACGATCTCTCCGGAGCAAGCGCCCGATGCCGCAACGATTGTCACGATCGGATTTGAAAAAGGTGATCCCGTTTCACTCGACGGCAAAAAGCTGTCTCCCGCAACGCTTCTGGCAAAGCTCAACGACCTCGGCCGTGACAACGGCATCGGCCGCGTCGATCTTGTCGAGAATCGTTTTGTTGGCATGAAGTCGCGCGGCGTTTACGAAACGCCCGGCGGCACGATCCTGTGGCACGCTCACCGCGCGGTCGAGTCGCTTACGCTCGACCGCGGTGCCATGCATCTAAAAGATGAGCTGATGCCACGGTACGCGGAGTTGGTGTACTACGGTTTCTGGTTTTCGCCGGAACGCGAGATGCTGCAAGCGCTGATCGACAAGAGCCAGGAGCCGGTCGACGGCGACGTGCGTTTGAAGCTCTATAAGGGCAACGTCATCGTCATTGGGCGCGAGAGCCCCAAGTCTCTCTACTCCTCGACGCTTGTTACCTTCGAGGACGACAGGGGCGCCTACGATCAGAAAGACGCAGAAGGCTTCATCAAGCTCAACGCGCTGCGCCTGCGCACGCTCGCCATGCGCGATCGCGGTCGTTGATTGGATATTCAAGCGGCCGCTTGCGTCCTGTTCGGTCGCTCGACGTGTGGCTTGGGTTCATGGTTTGGAAGGTCGCATAAGCTTCCATCCAAATAGAGATGGTGCCAGAGCTGCGTTGCCAATACGCCATTCAGTCCCATATTGGTAAAGGTCCCGAGCTTGGCCGCTTCCCCTTTGCCAAAAAGCGCAATGTCGCGCCGGACGGCTTCGACGTCGAAATAGCCGGTCTTGCGTAGCGCTTCCTCGCTTATGAGCTGCTGCACGAATGGCGGCGGGTCGTTGAGGAACGTTTCCGCCAGGGGCGCGCGGAACATGCCTTTGGGCCGAAATGCCACCTCCTTGGGCAGCATGCGCGCGGCCGCCTGGCGCAGAAGATACTTGTCCCTGGTAAAGCCGCGCAGCTTCCAACGCGGGTGCAGCCGGGAGGCAAATGCGATCACGTCCTCATCGAGGAACGGGTAACGGGTCTCGACGCTGTTAGCCATGGCGACTCGGTCACCCTTGTGATTCATCAGCAGTCCCGCCAGCATGACCTTGTAGCCGAAGTAGAGAGACTGGTTGAGAGGGGACCATCGGCGCATGCGTTCCAGGTCAAGCGGCAGATCCTCGTAGGCGTTCATATCGCCCAGTCGATCCTTCAAGGCAGCGCTGAAGTAGCGATCCCGCGATTGGGATACGAGGTGATAGAGAAGCATTTGCGCGTGCGCCCGCCCTACGGTCGCGTCTATGCGTCGAAGATCGTCCAGTTTTGTCCCTGGCGCAGCCCGCTTGCGAATGAAACGGCTTACAGAGTCGCTAGATTGTGAGCCGGCGAAGTCGAGCCAATAGGTAAGGTTGCGCATCTTGAACCAAACGTAACCGGCGAATGCCTCGTCCGAACCTTCCCCTGTCAGCGCGACTTTGTAACCCTGGTTGTGCACCTCATTTGCAAGGCACCACAGAGCGGCACAAGACGTGTCAATGACGGGGCAATCGGCGGCCGAAATCAGCCGCGGGTAGGCGTCGGTGATGACTTTGCTATCGCATCTCAAAATCGTGGGCTGGCTGCCGAGGTGGCGCGCGGTGACAAGCGCATCGTCTTTCTCGTCGAGACCCTTTCCGGGTACTTGGATGGTGAAGCTTGGCACGGGGCTGCCCCGAACCTTTGAAGCATTCGCCAGCACATAAGCAGAATCGACGCCGCCGCTGAGGTAACCCACGACCGGCACGTCAGCGCGCAAGCGGATCTCCACGGCACGCCGGAACGTGGCCTCGAAATCCTCGATCAGCTTGTTGCTATCCTCTGGGTCTTCTTCTTGGCCCGCGTCGGGGAAGTCGAAGTCCCAATAGCGCCGCTCGCGGATCTCTGTGCGCCGCGCGTCCTGGCGAAATTCGATCTTCAGATAGTGGCCTGGAAGCAGCGAGTTCACGCCTTCGAACATCGTACGCCGGGCGCCCATCGCGAAGAACGTAAACATATGATCGAGCCCTCGCGGATCGGCTGCTGCGGCGACCTCACCGGAGGCCAACAGCGCCTTGATCTCGGACCCGAATACGAGCCAGTCGCCCTGTTGCGACCAATGCAGCGGGCAAATGCCAACCCGGTCACGGGCGAGGAATACGGTGCGCTTGGTAAAGTCGACCAGCGCTAGCGCGAACTGACCTTTGAGTTCTTGGAACACGTCCTCGCCGTGCTCCTCATAAAGATGCACGATGATTTCTGTGTCCGTATGCGTGCGAAACACGTGGCCCTTGGCTTCAAGCTCGGCCTTGCGCTCCGGGTAGTCGAACAGCTCGCCGTTGTAGACGACAGCGACCGTGCGATCTTCGTTGAAGATGGGTTGATTGCCGTCACCGAGACCGACGATGCTCAGTCTGCGTGATGCGAGCCCGAGGCCCGGTGCGAACAGGTAGCCTTTGTCGTCGGGTCCCCGGTGCAGGAGGGCTTCTGCCATGCGCTCTACTTTGGCGCGGCTGGGTTCGCGTTTGCCGGTGAGGTCGAGAATTCCCGCAATGCCGCACATGAAAGCTCTTTACCAACTTTGGGTTTGCCAGTGTGACCAAGTAAACATGGCGTTGGGCAGGCAGCTTCGTGCCACTGCTGCGCACAAAAATCAAATAAGCTTCAGCGCTCTGAAGCTCGTGTGGCCGTCGCGGCCAACGATGATGTGATCGTGAACGGCAACGCCGAGGGGTTTTGCTGCAGCGACGATTTGTTTCGTCATATCGATGTCGGCGCGCGAGGGGGCTGGGTCTCCTGAGGGGTGATTGTGCACCAGAACGATCGCTGTGGCCGATAACTCCAGCGCGCGCTTCACGACTTCACGCACGTAAACGGGTGTGTGGTCAATCGTGCCCTGGTGCTGCACCTCGTCGGCGATTAGATGGTTTTTCTTGTCGAGAAAGAGAATGCGAAACTGCTCACGGTGCTCGAAACCTTGAGCGGCGCGCAGATAGTCGAGCACCTGGGCCCAGGAGGAGAGCGCAGGCCGTTGCATGATTTCCGAGCGCGTCAGTCGTAGTGCGGCAGCGCGCACGAGTTTCAACTCAGTTACCACCGCATCGCCCGCGCCCTCAATTTCCTTGAGCCGGGGCTCCGGCGCGGTGACAACCTCGGCGAACGATCCAAAGCGGGCGATCAGGCTTTTGGCCAACGCCTTCGTATCTCGGCGCGGAAGCGCGCGGAAGAGGATGAGTTCCAGAAGCTCATAGTCGGGCAGAGCGTCGGCACCGCCTTTGCGGAAACGGTCGCGCAGCCGCTGGCGGTGGCCGGCGTGCAGCGGCGCGGCGCCTTCGAAGAATGATCCTTGGCCTACCGCGTGCTCGTCGCTGCCGTCGCCATCGTTCCCACGACCTGGCATGGGTGCCGGCCCCTTAGTCCTTAGTTCTGGCGAACGAGCGGATAGTCGAGGTCGTTCGGCGAATGCGTGAAGACCTCGCACCCGGTCTCGGTAACGCCCACAGTATGCTCGAACTGGGCGGAAAGCTCCCTGTCGCGCGTTACCGCCGTCCAGCCGTCGGGCAGCACCTTCACGTGCGGCCGGCCCAGGTTAATCATGGGCTCGATGGTAAAGAGCATTCCCGGTTCCAGCGTCACGCCCTCACCTTCTTCGCCATAGTGAAGAATGTTGGGCCGGTCGTGAAAAACCTGGCCGAGTCCATGACCGCAGAAGTCGCGCACCACGCTGCAGCGCTCCGATTCCGCATACGATTGAATGGCCGCGCCAATGTGGCCCGTGGTCAAACCGGGTTTGACCGCGGCGATACCGCGCTTCAGCGCTTCGAAGGTCACGCCCACAAGCCGCTCCGCGCGCCGTGAGATTTCGCCGACCGCATACATGCGGCTCGTGTCTCCGTGCCAGCCGTCAACGATCAGTGTTACGTCGATGTTGAGGATATCGCCCTCGCGTAGCGGCTTGGGCCCGGGAATTCCGTGGCACACGACGTGATTGACCGAAGTGCAGATAGCCTTGGGGAAGCCGCGATAATTCAGCGGTGCTGGATACGCGCCATGATCCAGCGCGAACTCCAGAACGAGATCATCCAATGCCTCGGTGGTGACGTCCGGCCCCACGTACTCAGCCAGCATGTCGAGCGCTTCGGCCGCAAGCTGGCCAGCATTTCGCATACCCTCGAATGCTTCCGGCCCGTGTAGCTTGATTTTGCCATCTCGGTCCGGCGCGCGGCCAACTTCGACGTTCGACATGTGTTGTTCCTGAGAGCCAGCGGTCAATAGAGTAGCTTTAGAAATGTAGTGCAATCTGCTGGCGACGCAATGCACGTTAAATGTAGGCGGCCCCACTCGAGGGCCGCGCAAATCTTCCGTAAGCAGCTATTAGAATGTCTGCCGTGAGCAGCGCTAGAGCGGACCGGCGCACATTTGACGGAGCCTCAATCCTTTTTGGGCTCTTCTTGCGCTTCCTCTTCCGCCGGCACTTCGGCGGCCGCAGCTTCGGCTACGAGGCGCTGGGCCTGCGCGATCCAGTCGTCCTTTTCGATGCGCCCGTCAAGCTGCAGCACCTCGTCGATATTTGCGATATCCTCATCGGAAAGGTTCGCAACCTGCTCGAGCTTGATGCAGTTAAGCTGACGTAAGCGTGCCGCAAGATCGTCGTCGATCCCCTTGATCTGCGAAAGATCATCGGGCTCGCCCTTTTGTTTCTTGAAGCCCTTCCACTGCGCATTCAGGCGGCGCGCGCGCGCGTCCGAGCGCTCGGCGATGCGCGCCGATTTACCGCGACGGCCGCGCAGGTAATAAAGCTTCGCCCGACGCACCTTGCCGCGCCGCAGGACCTCGATCTCGGAAATGTAGGGTGAGTAGACCGGGAACACGCGCTCCACGCCCTCGCCGTAGGAGATCTTGCGCACCGTGAAATTCTCGTTGAGACCCGATCCCGAGCGTCCGATTACGACGCCTTCGTAGGCCTGCAGGCGCGTGTTGCTGCCCTCGATCACTTTAACCATCACGCGCACGGTATCGCCTGGGCCAAACTCAGGCACGGCGCGCTTTGCCGTGAGGGACCTAATCTGCTCGTGTTCGAGCTCTTGGATAATGTTCATCTGCGCACCTTGGGCATACATATGTGCTGTGGCAGCTCGGCCCGAAAGGCCGGCACCTCGCTACGCCAAGCATTGGGGAATTGGGGGCGTCATAGCCGAAACGCAGCCCCTTGTCGATACGGTCTTCTCAGGATTTCTCGCCGGATCTTGGGGGGGTGAGCAGATCGGGCCGGCGCTGTGCCGTCAGGCGCAGTGCCTCGGCCCGGCGCCATTCAGCAATTTTCGCGTGATCCCCGGAGAGCAGAATCTCGGGGATCGTGCGTCCCTCCCACTCGCGGGGCTTGGTGTATTGGGGATATTCGAGCAACCCCGCCTCAAAACTCTCTTGATCGAGCGAAGAGGGCGTACCGACAACGCCGGGCAGCAAACGCACGCAAGCCTCGATCAGCACCATGGCGGCAAGCTCGCCGCCTGAGAGCACGTAATCTCCTATGGAAACTTCGCGCAAGGCCCGGCCTGCGATAATGCGCTCGTCAACGCCTTCAAAGCGGCCGGCGAGCAGAAGAACCCCGGGGCCCGCGGCAAGCTCTGTGGCCAGGGCTTGGTTAAGCCGCTCGCCCCGTGGCGAGAGGTAGATCAGCGGTGCGTCCAGTTCTTCCGAGTACGCATGATCGATCGCGGCAGCGAGCACATCGGCGCGCATGATCATGCCGGCGCCGCCACCTGCTGGCGTGTCGTCGACAGCGCGATGCTTACCCAGACCAAAATCGCGGATCGAAACTGTGCGCAGCGACCAGATCGCGGCTTCTAGCGCTTGGCCGACGTTAGACACCGCCAATGGGCCGGGGAACATCTCGGGGAAGAGAGTCAACACGGTGGCGCGCCAGGGTGACCGGCCATTGCTCGTTGGACTGTGCGGCATGTGAATAAGGCCTTCGATGAAGCGCTGCCACCACGGCCGCTCGATCACTCAAACTCCCTCGACCACAACGATATCGATGACGCCCGCCCCTTGTCGGAGCGCCTTCGCCTTAGCGTACTCAGGCGAGAAGGCGTAGGCGCGCGCGTCGCCATAGCTTGCAAACTCGAGAATGACATTGCGAGGACAGCCTTTGCCTTCAGCGATTTCGCAACGGCCCCCGCGCACAATCGGCTTGCCCCCGTACTTGTCGAGCGCCACCTTGGATTCAGCGACATACTCAGCCCATTTCTCCGGGTTCGTCACCTCCGCATGTGCAATCACGTATCCCTTCGGCATCGGCTGGTCGTCCTCCAATCTTGAAATTTTCTGCTATCCGGCGCGGTTGCGCGCTGCTTGGACGTGGGCATCGCGAATGTGGTGAATGAAGGTCTCCGCGATGGCCTTTGGATCATCCGCTTGCGTGATCGGCCGCCCGACGACGATGTAGTCGGCGCCAGCCGCGATGGCGTGACCGGGCGTGGTCACCCGTTCTTGGTCATCGGTAGTACTCCCCGTCAAACGGATTCCCGGCGTGACGATGAGAAAACCAGGACCAACCGCGTCGCGAATGCGGCCGGCCTCCTGTCCCGATGCGATCACACCATCAAAGCCCGACTCCCGGGCGATCTGTGCCCGCCTCAACACGAGGTCCGACGGTGACATCGAAGTGCCCTGCTGCACAAGGTCGTCGGATGTCAGGTTCGTCAACACGGTCACCGCCAGCAGCTTTAAGTGACCTCCGCCTCGTCCCGTTACGGCGGCACGCAGCGTCTTTAGATCGTGTCCGTGTACGGTCAGGAAATCAGCGCCGAACTCGGCTGCGTTTGCAACTGCGCGCTCAACAGTGTTGCCGATATCGAGAAGTTTCATGTCGAGGAAGACGTGCTTGCCATCCGCCTTGAGGGCATGCGCCAGCTCCAGACCACCGGAAAATAGCAGCTCCAGACCCACTTTATAGAAGGTGACGCTCTCATCGAGCGTCGCGACCAGTCGCCCCGCTTCTTCAAGCGTTGGCATGTCGAGTGCGACGATGAGTCGGTCTTTGGCGGTGATATGGCTCATGGCGGACTGGCCAACTAGATAGCGGATAGCCTAGCCATGTAGCACATGCGCGGCGCGCGCAACTTTCTGAATGAGCAATTTATACCGTTCTTGGGCTTCCTTGTTGGTCAGATGCCCGTCCTCGCCAAAGGCGTCGCGCGCGCGAGGGACGGCGAATTGGTCGGGCAGTACCAGTGCGCCAAGCCCCAGCTCCAATACCTGACGTAGCGTGATGAGGCTTCTTAGTCCGCCCATGCCACCAGGAGAGGCTGAGCCGACGGCAAACACGCGCGTCTTGAAAACTTCCAACGGCGCCTCTCCTTCTGCACGCACGCGGCTCAACCAATCGAGCGTGTTCTTCAGCAGCGGAGAGATCGAGGCGTTGTACTCAGGGCTTGCGACGAAGACACCGGTGTGGGCTTCCAAGACAGTCTTTAGCTTCTTCGCATTCTCCGGGGGGCCCTCTGAGGCTTCAAGATCGCCGTTATAGATCGGCATGGGATAGTCGCCGAGATCGACGAAGGTTGCGGGGATGCCATTCGCTTCGGCAATCATTGCACCGAGCTGTGCAAGCTTCTTGTTGTACGAGCCCGTCCGCGCAGAGCCCGCGAAAAACAAAAGCTTCGCGGTCGTCGTCATGTGCAGCTCCAGTTGGAAAAGTCACAGTGGTGCGCGATCGCGCAGCATCTTTCAGCCTAGCCGCTCTTGCCTTCGAAGAAATCTTTCACGCGGGCAAAGAAACCGGCGCTCGCCGGGCTCGTATCCTTGTGACTCTCGCGCTCGAACTCCTGGAGAAGATCGCGCTGACGGCGGGTCAGCTTCTTCGGCGTTTCCACCTCGACCTGGATATACATGTCTCCCGTCACCTTGGAGCGCAGCACCGGCATGCCCTTGCCCTTGAGTCGGAACTGCTTGCCGCTCTCAGAGCCCTCCGGAACCTTAACGCGCGTCGCCGCGCCGTTAACTGTGGGCACCTCTATCTCGCCGCCGAGCGCTGCCGTCGTCATTGAAATTGGCACCCGGCAGAAAATGTCGGCACCGTCGCGCTGGAAGAATTCGTGGGGCTTGATCGACAGGAAGATGTACAGATCGCCAGCCGGTCCGCCTCTCAAGCCGGCTTCGCCCTCGCCTGCGAGACGAATGCGCGTGCCGTCCTCGACGCCGGGCGGGATGTTGACAGCCAGCGTGCGCTCTTTCGTGGTACGCCCCGCACCGCTGCATTTGGAACAGGGATACTCAATCGTGTCACCGCGCCCTTGGCATGTGGGGCAGGTCCGTTCGATGGTGAAGAAGCCCTGACTCGCACGCACCTTCCCATGGCCGCCGCAAGTGGGACATGTGGACGGTTTCGTGCCCTCGCGTGCCCCAGAGCCGCTGCATGTTTCACAGGAAACGCTGGTCGGCACGAGGATCTGCGCCGTCCTACCTTCAAATGCGTCGGACAGTGAGATCTCAAGGTTGTAGCGTAAGTCCGCCCCGCGTTCACGCGACGTTCTTTGGCGATGGCCTCGACGGCCACCCATGAACTCTCCGAATAGATCGTCGAAGATATCGGACATCGATGACGCGAAGTCAGGCCCGAATCCGCGCGCACCGCCCGCCCCGCCGTCGAAGGCCGCATGACCGAAGTGATCGTACGCCGCGCGCTTCTGGGGGTCCTTCAAGACCTCATAGGCCTCGCTGACCTCCTTAAAGCGGACCTCGGCGCGGTTGTCGCCGGGGTTGCGGTCGGGGTGGCATTCCTTGGCAATCCGTCTGTATGCGGACTTGATTTCCGGCTCACCGGCCTCCCGCACGAGCCCAAGTGTTTCATAATAGCACCGCTTGGCCATGTTTAGCGCGTGCCCTTCAGTTTCTTGCACGTGTTCGTCCCACGATTTGGAGATAGCGATCTTTGCGCTGCTGGAAAAGGCCGACGCGGCCTTATCCCGCATAATGCTCGTTGGGTGTTGTCACAAAGAATCGGTACCATCACCGTCTGGGCAAGCTTCCTGATCGATAAAAAGTGGAGCCCGGCGGGATCGCCGGGCTCGCCATTGGCAAATGCTACTGGATTGCCTGAACCGGCGGCTCAGGCCGACTTCTTCTTGTCGTCTTTCACTTCCTCAAAGTCTGCATCGACAACATTGTCGTCGCCGGAAGAGGCCGCGGCCTCGCCGGAGCCGGCTTCGCCATCGGAATCATCGCCCGCCCCCTGCTGAGCGGCGTAAATCGCCTCGCCGATCTTCATGGCAGCCTGAGCAAGCTCGGCCGTGGTCGACTGAATGCGTTCAGCATCTTCAGCGCCAAGAGCCTCCTTGACGTCGGCAATCGCCTTCTCGACGTCGGGTTTCGCGGTCGCAACGGCTGCGTTGGACTCGTTTTCGGAGAGCTGCTTCTCGGTGGCGTGAACCAGCGCTTCGGCTTGGTTGCGTGCCTCGACCAGCTCGCGCTTCTTCTTGTCGTCGGCCGCGTGCGACTCCGCGTCTTTGACCATCTGATCGATCTCGTTTTCGGACAATCCGCCCGAGGCTTGGATGCGGATCGACTGCTCCTTAGCCGTCGCTTTGTCCTTTGCCGAAACGTGCACGATGCCGTTGGCGTCGATGTCGAACGTGACCTCGATCTGGGGTAGGCCGCGTGGTGCGGGCGGAATGCCGACGAGATCAAATTGCCCGAGCAGCTTGTTGTCCGCTGCCATCTCGCGCTCGCCTTGGCTCACCCGGATAGTAACGGCGCTCTGGCCATCCTCGGCGGTGGAGAAGGTCTGGCTCTTCTTGGTTGGGATAGTGGTGTTGCGGTCGATAAGACGCGTGAACACGCCGCCAAGGGTCTCGATGCCCAACGACAGCGGGGTGACGTCGAGGAGAAGAACGTCCTTAACATCGCCCTGCAGCACGCCGGCCTGAATGGCGGCGCCCACGGCCACGACCTCGTCCGGATTGACGCCCCTGTGAGGTTCCTGGCCGAACACCTCTTTCACGACCTGTTGTACCTTGGGCATGCGAGTCATGCCGCCGACCAGAACCACCTCGTCGATTTCGGCGGCCTTGAGGCCGGCATCCTTAAGGGCCTTTTCGCACGGGCCCCTGGTGCGCGCGATGAGATCATCCACCAGGCTCTCCAGTTTGGCGCGCGTGAGCTTCATAGTGAGATGCTTCGGGCCGGACTGGTCCGCCGTGATAAACGGCAGATTGACTTCGGTCTGCTGCGACGACGACAACTCAATTTTCGCCTTCTCCGCGGCCTCTTTCAGGCGCTGGAGTGCGAGCTTGTCGTTGCGCAGATCGATACCCTGTTCTTTCTTGAACTCGTCGGCAAGGTAGTTGACGAGCTTCATATCGAAGTCTTCGCCGCCCAAGAACGTGTCGCCGTTTGTCGCCTTCACCTCGAAGACGCCGTCGCCAATCTCCAGTATCGAAATATCAAAGGTGCCCCCACCGAGATCGTAAACCGCGATGGTTTTTGCTTCCGTCTTCTTCTCCAGACCGTAAGAAAGCGCGCCCGCCGTCGGCTCATTGATGATGCGCAGAACCTCAAGGCCGGCAATTTTGCCGGCGTCCTTGGTGGCCTGGCGCTGGGCGTCATTAAAGTAGGCAGGGACGGTGATGACGGCTTGCGTAACAGTCTCACCGAGCTTGGCTTCCGCCGTCTCTTTCATCTTCTGCAGAATGAATGCTGAGACCTGCTGCGGAGAATAGGTCTTCCCGTGGGCCTCAACCCAAGCATCGCCGTTGGGGCCTTCGACGATCTTGTAGGGGACGAGTTTCTTATCCTTCTCGACCATCGGGTCGTCGTAGCGGCGCCCGATCAGGCGCTTGATGGCGAACAAGGTGTTGATCGGATTGGTGACGGCCTGACGCTTGGCTGGCAGGCCAACAAGCTTCTCGCCATCTTCGGTAAAGGCCACGATCGATGGCGTCGTGTTCATACCCTCGGCATTTTCTAGAACTCTCGGCTTTCCACCCTCCATAACTGCCACACAAGAATTGGTGGTCCCGAGGTCGATGCCGATTACCTTTGTCATGTGCCTATCCTCATCTTTTGCGGCAGACCGCCCGGACCCGAGGTCTCGGCGTCCAGATTATCCGTTTTCGCGGAATTTACGCGCTAGGCCCGGTCCCATTTAGAGCGTCCAATAGCAACCGTCGCTTATATAGGGTCGCTTTTGGGGTGCGCAACGGGATTGGGCCACACGCGTGTGATCAATTTTCCCCACCATTATTGTATCCAGTAGCCTCGAACCGTGATCGAGGCTGGCGTTAAGACCCGCTGGGCGAGAATCGGCCGCTCTCCATGGATATTTCTTAAGGGTTCTGATTTGCGTCTCCCTCGCCACCAGGAGTGTCGTCATTGGCCGCTTCGGCGCCGGGGGCTGCTGCGTCCACCTTGGCCTTCTTGGCCCCACCTTTCGCCACGACGACCATCGCGGGGCGCAGGACACGACCCTCGATAATGTATCCGGGTTGGAACACCTGCACCACGGTTCCGGCGGCGACACCGGGATCATGCACCTCACTCATGGCCTGGTGCTTATGTGGGTCGAAGGCCTCGCCCTCTGAATCGATGCGCTGCACGCCGTTGCGCTCAAGCACATTCACGAACTCGCGCTCGGTCATGGCAACGCCATCGATCAAGCTCTTCAGCGCCGGGTCCTCCTCGGCAGCGCCAGGCGGCACTGCGGCGATCGCCCGCTGCAGGTTGTCGCCTATGGCCAGAATTTCTCGGGCGAACTTGCTAATGGCAAACTTCGCAATGTCCGCCTTGTCGCGCTCGTTGCGCTTTCTGAAATTGTCCATTTCAGCATGCGCACGCAAAAGGCGGTCGGTCAGATCACTGATCTGAACTTCCAGTGCGCCAGCATCGTCTGCGGGCCTGCCGCCGTCTGCAGCAGGTTCTTGTTCGCCTGCGATACCGGGATCATTCGCCTCGGTAGTCACTTTCTTCTCATCCGTCATGTCATCTCCGCTTACCGGCGGGTTCTTTTCTCTTAGCAGCAATCGTTGATTCAGCCGCATCCAGAAGGGAGCGGATCAATTCGCGAATTCGCTTCTGCCCGATATCGGTCGATGCATTAGAGAAATCAAGTCAACAAGCGGCTAACGAGCTTGGCCGTATAGTCGACCATGGGGATAATCCGGGCATAATTGATGCGCGTGGGCCCGATGACACCCAGAACACCAACAATTTTACGCTTATCGTCGTGGAAAGGCGCAACGATCAGCGACGAGCCAGAAAGCGAGAACAGTTTGTTCTCAGACCCAATAAAGATGCGGACACCGTCCGCGTTCTCCGACAAGCCGAGAAGCTGCACCAGATCGCGCTTTTGCTCCAAGTCGTCGAACAGCTGGCGGATGCGTTCCAAGTCGTCCTGGGCCGTCACGTCCTTTAAGAGGTTGGACTGGCCGCGCACAATGAGGCTCTGTCGGTCGTCGAACGCGCCCGACCATTCCGCCAGACCTGCCTGGATGACCTTCTGCGTCAGCCCGTCAAGCTCGGCTCTGGAGCTCCGCAGCTCCTTCTCCATGTGAGTGCGCGCCTCCGCAATGGTCAACCCGCGGATGTGTGTATTGAGGTAATTCGCCGCTTCCGCCAGCGCCGACGGCGGAAGCCCCTTTGGCAACGCGATAATGCGATTCTCGACGACTTGGTCATCTCCCACCAGCACCACGAGTGCCTTGCCTGGCTCCAGCGGCACAAACTCGATGTGCTTCAAGCAGGCAACTTGCTTCTCAGCGAGCACCACGCCGGCACAGTGCGACAAGCCCGAAATCATCTCGCTTGCTTCGCTTAGCACGTCATCGATTGATTGCTGGCGCTTAGTCACGATCTGCGCCTCGATCTTGCGACGTTCCTCCGAAGTCAGATTGCCGATCTCAAGCAGGCCGTCGACGAAAAGGCGCAAGCCGAGCTGGGTCGGCAGGCGTCCGGCGGATGTGTGGGGTGCTGCGATGAGTCCGAGCTGCTCCAAATCCGACATCACGTTGCGAATCGAGGCCGGCGACAGGGTCATCGGCAGAACGCGCGACAAATTGCGCGAGCCGACGGGCTCGCCCGTCGTCAGGTAGGTCTCGACGATCTGCCGGAGAATAGTGCGGGAGCGATCGCTGAGTTTGTTGAGCTCGCTGACGCCTTCGGTCATGTTTAAGGATATCACTGGCCTGGGATTCCGTTCACGAAGATTAGGAAAGCTTGGCCATCCGCGTCAAATTCTCTATCGGTTTTGGTTGAAGCGCGAGTGGCCCTCCCTTAGGGTTCGGACGATTCTGGCCAACCGGTGGCAACAAACCACTTCGACATCATCCCAATGCGCCCATCCAAACGCAAGCCCGACGAGCTTCGCCGTGTCTCCATCGAGCGCGCGGTCTCCAAATACGCCGAGGGCTCCTGCCTGATCAAATTCGGCGACACCCATGTTCTGTGCACGGCGAGCCTGGAGGAACGGGTGCCATCGTGGCTCAAGGGCCAGGGACGCGGCTGGGTCACGGCCGAGTACGGAATGCTGCCTCGTGCCACGACTGAGCGCACCCGGCGCGAGTCGACGGTGGGCCACCCGTCCGGGCGCACACAGGAAATCCAGCGCTTGATCGGCCGGTCTTTACGCGCTGTCGTCGACTTAGAAAAGCTTGGTGAGCGCCAGATCAACCTCGATTGCGATGTGATCCAAGCGGATGGGGGCACCCGGACAGCAGCCATAACCGGCGCTTGGGTGGCGCTTTATGACTGCATTCAGTGGATGAAGCTGCGCGACATGGTTAAGGACGGCGTTCTGCGCGATCAGGTCGCCGCGGTGAGCTGCGGCTTGTACAAGGGCGTCGCTGTGCTCGATCTTGACTATGCCGAGGACTCGTCAGCTGAAGCGGATTCCAACTTCGTCATGACCGGAGAGGCCGGTATCGTCGAAGTGCAAGGCACGGCCGAGACTGTCGCATTTAGTCAAGAAAGCTTCGACCAACTCATGGGACTCGCCAAAAAGGGTATCGGGGAGTTGGTCGCGCTCCAAAAGCTGACGGTGACCTGAGGTACGCCTGCCTGCGAGCGGGACGCTCTGCCATGACGCCGCAAGGTATCCTTGAAACCATTCTCTATGCGCCGGACCTGGCCGCGATCGAGGACTTCTGCCGCGGCGTGCTTGGAATGGAGCCACACGCTAAGATGGAAGGGCGCCAGGTGTTCTATCGGTGCGGCAATCAGATGCTGCTTTATTTCAATCCGAACGCAACCAAGTTGCCCCCAGCGCCTCAGGCTCGGTTTCCCGTCCCACCGCACGGCGCACGCGGGCCCGGGCATGTGTGTTTTCGAGCAAGCGCAGCGGAGATCTCCGCCTGGTGCGAGCATCTGGAGAAGAAGGGGATCGCCATCGAGGCCGACTTTGAATGGCCCGACGGCGGCCGCTCAATCTACTTTCGAGATCCCGCCGGCAACTGCCTGGAGTTCGCCGAACCAAGAATTTGGGGTCTTTGACGATGCGGCGATTGAAGCGCGGTGACCGGTTGGTAGTTGCCAGTCACAACCCCGGCAAGGTTTGGGAAATTAACCAGCTGCTCGCACCGTACGGTCTCGATGCCGTGGCGGCGACCGACCTGGGATTGACTGAGCCTGACGAGCCGGAGCCGACGTTTGAGGGCAACGCCCGCCACAAGGCAATGATCGCCGCCAAAGGGTCCGCGATGCCATCGCTCGCCGACGACTCGGGTCTAGAGGTCGCAGCGCTTAACGGCGCGCCGGGAATATACTCGGCGCGCTGGGCTGGCCCGACGAAGGACTTTTCCGTTGCTATGCAGCGCGTGCATGATGAGCTGGGGGAGCGTGGCGTCTGGAATGGCGCAAGCCCACGTGCCAACTTCATTTCCGTGCTGTGCCTTGCGTGGCCTGACGGTACGACCCAGTTTTTCGAGGGAAAGGTCGATGGGCACCTCGTGTGGCCGCCGCGCGGTACGAATGGTTTCGGTTATGATCCGATCTTCGTCGCCGACGGCCAAGATCTGACCTTTGGCGAAATGGAGCCTGCGAAGAAGTATGCAATCTCGCACCGCACCCGCGCCTTTGACGTCTTCAAACACGTCTGCCTCGATGCCAAGCCCGACTGACAATCCAGGTTTTGGCGTCTACGTGCACTGGCCGTTCTGCGCGCAGAAGTGCCCCTATTGCGACTTCAATAGCCATGTGCGGTTTGGTGGCGTCGATGAAGTCCGCTTCCTTGCCGCTTTTCTTCGCGAGCTCGATCACACGGCCGGCCTCGTTGGCTCGCGCAATGTGGAGAGCATTTTCTTCGGCGGCGGCACGCCGTCATTGATGGAGGCACGTACCGTCGGCGCGATCCTCGATCGCATCGGCCACGTTTGGACGGTCGATCGAAACGCGGAGATCACACTGGAAGCCAATCCCGGCAGCGTTGAAGCTCAACGCTTTCGTGGCTACCGGGAGGCTGGCATCAATCGCATCTCGCTAGGCGTTCAGTCGCTGCGTGACGATGTGCTGAGATCGCTGGGGCGAATTCACACAGCCGCCGAGGCGAAGACAGCGATCGAAATTGCGCGCGCCGCCTTTGATCGCTTTTCCTTCGATCTCATCTATGCGCGGCCCCGTCAGAACGCCGCTGCGTGGGCACCTGAGTTGCGCGAAGCGCTTGGTCTCGCGGGTGGTCACCTCTCGCTCTATCAGTTGACGATCGAGCCAGATACGCCGTTTGCCGCATTGCACGCGGCAGGCAAACTCAACGTGCCCGATGGCGATGTGGCGCATGCGCTTTACGATGTGACGCAAGAGCTGACGGCTGCTGCTGGTCTTCCCGCCTATGAGATCTCCAATCATGCCGCACCTGGCGAAGAGAGCCGGCACAACCTGATCTACTGGCGTACGGGCGAGTACGCCGGGATCGGACCTGGGGCCCACGGGCGTCTTAGACTGTCTGGCGCGCGTCACGCAACGAGCACGGAGCGTAACCCTGAGCGCTGGCTGGAGCTGGTCGAGCGCGACGGCCATGGGCGCGTGGAAGCCATCCCGTTGACGGCTGCGGAAACGACCGACGAGATGCTTTTGATGGGATTACGGCTCACCGAAGGCGTCGATCTCGACCGCCTCGCCCGGCACGGGGGGATGCGGCCAACTGCAGCAGCGATCGCCGAGCTCACCGAACTCGGCCTCCTCGAGGCTGTTCCTGGCCCGGTGGGGTCCTGGCGTTTGTGCGCGACACGTAAGGGTCGCTTTGTTCTCAATGAGATCGTGTTGCGGTTGTCTATGAGCTTTGCGCGTTGTGAGGACAGGCAATCGCCGATGGACTTTCGCTCTGCAGCCGACTAATCACGCCCCGACATGTTGCGACGTCTTTACGATTGGACGATGAACGCGGCGGCGCACCGGCATGCGCCTGCCACGCTGTTCGGTGTTTCCTTTGCCGAAAGCTCGTTTTTTCCCATTCCACCTGACGTGATGCTGGTGCCCATGGTGCTGGCTCAGCGCGAAAAGGCGTGGTGGTTTGCTACCATCGCCATGGTGGGCTCGGTGATCGGCGGCGTCTTTGGCTATGCCATAGGCTATTTTGTGTTCGAGCTGATCGGGGCGCCAGTGCTGAATTTCTACGGCATGACGGATGCGTTTGATCAGTTCGCTGCTCGCTATAACGAGTATGGTGCCTGGATCGTGTTCATCGCCGGAGTGACACCCTTTCCCTACAAGGTCATCACGATTGCCAGCGGCGTCACCGAGTTGAACTTCCTCGTTTTTATGATTGCCAGCGTGTTGGCGCGCGGTTTGCGCTTTTTTCTGGTGGCAGGACTGCTCTATTGGTTCGGCCAGCCCGTTCGCGCCTTCATCGAGCAGCGCCTCGGCCTCGTTGCCACCATCTTCACGTTGCTCTTGGTCGGCGGGTTCATTGCGATCAAGTATCTGATCTAGGTTAGCGATAAAGGCGAAACCGCTCCCATGGCGATTGCCGAACCAAATGAAACGGTCCGTGCAGCCTACAAGGCAGGGGCCTTGGCCCTTATCATTTCGGGCGGGGCGATTCTCACCGCGTTGGCGTTCGAGTACATTGGCGGCTACGCGCCTTGTCCGCTCTGTCTGCAGCAGCGCTATGCCTACTATGTGGGCGTGCCACTCCTCTTCATCGCGCTTGTTTTCGTCAGTGCCGACCACCGCTACCCAGCCGGCCTTATCTTTCTTTTCGTGTCGCTGGCTTTCCTGGCAAATGCCGGGCTTGGCGTTTATCACGCTGGCGCGGAGTGGGGGTTCTGGCCGGGCCCTGATTCATGTACCGGCGCTCAGGAAATTGCGGCGTCGGCTGGCGGACTTCTCGAATCGCTGTCCAGCACCACCGTCATCCGTTGTGACGAGGCAGCTTGGCGCTTTGCTGGGCTATCGTTTGCAGGCTGGAACGTCGTGGCGTCGCTTGTCGCGTCTGGTGCAAGCCTGTGCGCCGCAGCCGATTCGGTGCCATCAGACTAGCTAAATGCCGTTTTCCACCGCTTATTCATAGGCCTGATGCGGCGTTAGCCCGTGCCTGCATCCCGTTCAGCAACTGTCAAGCAAAATACCGTCAGTTGGCCATGAGAGCGCCACGCGGCTGTCAAAAAGGGACGGTCTATTCGACCTCGTTCGCGGAGCACATTGCGAACCCGTCAAGTGAGGGGGACGGTCAGTGACAAGCGTATTGCGTAGCCGCCGATCTTCGGCGTCGCCCTTGTATGAGTTGAGTCGCAGCGTATCGCGGCTGGGCGAGTCGGTAGCGACAGGAACCCCTGCGCCCGAGTTCGTAGCGTCATGTGTTCTGCGACGTTCGTCTGTAAAGCGTATCCAAGAGTATTCCTTGCGTACCGTAGCGTTGCGTATGGTTGCGTTCGCGTATCGACAATCTCCCCGCAGCACGCTGAAGCGCGTGTTCGTGGAGTTAAGGCGAACTGCTCGGAGGAAAACGTCTAGGCGTATTTTCGAGCGGTTCGCCAGCCAAGGCCGAGTTTCAGGTCCAGGGTTAGCCCAAGTCTCGCGTTCTCAGTTGCGTATCGCGTTAGATCCAGGTGCCAGCCAGATGGCTGTGTGCTCGCGGGTTCGCAGGTCTTAAGTGAGTGGGCGGCAAAGCCGCGTTTGAAAGTTGTGTGAGGTTTGTTGTGACATTGCAGCCGTACGAGTGGCGTTCACTTCCAGACGTGGTGGCTTTAGTGCTGAATTCCATCCAAGGCACGTCTCCCGCGCCGGAAAAAATACCAGATGAGGCCCACAAGGGCAGGTGAATTGAGATGAGTTTGGAAGGTGAGAATCCTTCCAGTGAGATGGCAAGCACGTGGAGCGTTGGAGCGAAAAGTCTCCTAAAGGCATTACGTGACAGGGTTCTGCGTAGTGATGTCAGTGCGCTCTGTGTGCTTGCCGCCGCCCACCATAGGGGTGGGTATGGTCGGGATCAGCCGGCCGCGTAAGAAAACCGAGGAGGTATTTTGATGAACCCCCGTCACGTCAATCCTATGCAGTGGTATCAGGCGGTGGGATATGCGCGCCAATCCTGCGCGCGCGTTTTCCGCGATGGTGGCACGCCTTTGGATGCCATACGCGCGTTCGACGTCTGCGAAGACGAACGAGCGTCAAACGATTGGGGTAAGGCGGTGGAGGTAATCGCCGAGATTCTTTGCGCGCAGACTGCGAAACGAGCGGCTTGAGCCCGTCTCATTCGTTTCGCTTCGCAATAGGAGGGAATTGCCCCGGCCCGTTCGCCGGGGCCTTTTTGTCGCCCGGCTGAGCGCGTCGATTGCACTGAGTAGCTTACGGCTCCAGTTCGGTGTCCCAATAAAGATAGTCGAGCCAGCTCTTGTGCAGGTAGTTCGGCGGGAACAGCCGGCCGTTGCGATGCAGCTCGAAAACCGTGGGTCGATAGGGCAGCTGCCGTGGATGCATGTTCGCCTCGTGGGGCAATTCGCCGCCTTTTTCCAAGTTGCAAGGCGCACACGCGGTGACCACGTTGTCCCAACGGGTCTGACCGCCTTGCGAGCGGGGGACAAGATGGTCGAAGGTCAGGTCTTCGATGTTGCCGCAGTACTGGCAGGCGAAGCAATCGCGCAGGAATACGTTGAACCGGGTGAATGCGGGAAAAAGCGCGGGTTTCACATAGGTTTTGAGTGAAACGACGCTGGGCACCCGCATCTCGATGCTGGGGCTTCGCACGTAGCGGTCATACTCGGAGACGATGTTGACGCGATCGAGAAAGACAGCCTTCACCGATTCTTGCCAGCACCAGAGCGACAACGGGTAGTAGCTCAGTGGCCGGAAATCGGCGTTCAGGACTAGGGCCGGAAATGAGTTCGAAATGGCAGCGTGCGCATTCACGTTTCTAGCGTCCTGTAGGTTCTCGTAGCCGAATCGCTTTCTCCTAAACTTTTCGACCGGGATACTAACCGTGCATATCAACTCTGTGAAGGTCTCTACCGACCTTTGCCACGGGTCGCTGCGTGCTTCCGCCTATCTGCCGAATTACTAGTAATTCTAGTATCTTCAGACGCCTTTCCGCGGCCCTATCGCAGCATATAGAAGTTCCATAGCATCCGAGCGGCCACACCGCGCCACGGCCGCCAGCGATCGGCGATGGTAAGAAGCTCTTCGCGGGAGGGGCGCTCCTTAAGGCCGAGGGCATATCGGGTCGCTATCTGCAACGCAAGATCGTCTGCCGCAAATGCGTCCGCCCGCCCGATGCAGAAGAGTAAAAAGATGTCGGCCGTCCACGGGCCAACACCATGAACGGCAGTGAGCGCCTCATGAACGGCGCCCTCCGGTTCTGCAGCGAGCTTCTCCAGATTCAGTCCGTTATCGACGGCCTCGGCAATGGCACGCAAGGTACGCACCTTGGCCCGGGATAGTCCCGCTGCACGCAGATCCTCATCCGTGAGCCTTGATAAGGATGCTGGCTTCATCGGCGTGACAGTTATGCTTACTCGGCGCCAAATCGCCTCAGCACTTGCAATAGACAGCTGCTGCCCAACGATGATGCGGGCCAGTCCTTCAAAGCCCGGTGCATGGCGGCGCAAAGGCGGATCGCCGGCTTGGTCGTGCACGCGACGCAGATGAGTGCACTTGCGCCGCAGAATGCGCACGCCCGCGCGTATGTCAGCGTCCGTTTCGATAATCCGCGATTCATTGGTGCGCTTCATTTGCGGAACTTCGACTAAGACTCTTCCGTCTGCGCAGTGTGAAGAGTAGGATGACGAGATAGTCTCTTATAGTGTTTCGGCTTCCGCGGCGGGAGTGCGAAGCGATGATGCGCGGCAGTGTGAGGCGCGCTGCAATTGGTGCGTTGTTTCTGTTGGTTCTGGGGTTTGCGAACGCGGCGGTGGCCGCAAGTCAAAAGTTCGGAGACTGGGCGACGCTGCGCAATGAGCGCCATGGTTTCCTAATCGCCTATCCGGTCAAAGTCTTTCCGCAGCAAGCTAACCAAACCACGGACGAGGGCCAGGTGTTCTACTCTGGTGATGGCCGGGCACAGCTGCTTGTCGGAGCCTTCGCGAACGAGCACGCAACGACGCTGCGGGCCTACCGTAAGTTTCTGCTTAAGGAGAATTACGCCGGGGCCGATATCGACTTCGCGCGGGTGCGCAAGCGCTGGTTTATTCTCTCCGGCACGATCGGAGACGAGATCTTCTACCAGCGCGTCAATTTCACTTGTGGCGGGCGGCTCATCAACAGTTGGGCCATGATCTATCCCAAAACAGAGAACCGATTTTATGACCGTGTGGTAGAGGCCATCGCGCCTACCTACAAGCCCGGTACAGGGCGCGCTGGTAATTGCCGGTAAGCTGGGGCACATCCTCCCACTCATGACGCCATCACCGGTTCTTCGATTTGCCCCGAGCCCCAACGGGCCGCTTCACCTCGGCCATGCGCTCTCCGCCCTTGTCTGTTCCGACATGGCAGAGCGGTTGGGCGGAAAACTGCTGCTGCGTATCGAGGACATCGACGTTGCGCGTTGCCGGGAGGAACACGTTACGGGGATCTTGGAGGATTTGGCATGGCTCGGGGTCACATGGGACGGGCCTCTGCTACGCCAATCGCAGCACTTCGACGTCTATAGTGAGGCCGCGCATTGGCTTGAGGGCCAGGGCCTGTTGTACCCCTGCTTTGCGTCGCGGTCGGAGATCTTTGAGGCGGCGGAGAAGGGTGCTCTCGATCCCGACGGCGCCCCGCTTTACCCAGGCTTGCACAAGTCGCTTTCGAAGACCGAAATCGAAGAGCGTATCTGTGAAGGCCAAGCGTTCGCTTTGCGTCTCGACATGGAACGCGCACTGAACGCAGCCAAGCATCAGCTGGACGACCAGCCGCTCACCTTTACGGAGCTTGATGAGGACGGGCGCCCGTCGACAATTGAGGCGCGGCCCGAGCGATGGGGGGACGCGGTGATCCTGCGAAAGGATGTGCCAGCCAGCTATCACCTCGCTGTGGTGATCGATGATGCGCGCCAGGGGGTCACCCACGTCACACGGGGCCGCGACCTATTCGACGCCACCGGCCTGCACCGCCTCTTACAGGTTCTGTTTGGGTTGCAAGAGCCGCTCTACCACCACCATCGCCTGCTCACCGATGACGAAGGCCGCAAACTCGCAAAAAGCGCTGGGGACGCTGGGTTAACCAATCTCAGAGCCCGTGGTGTCCCAGCGCGCGATGTCCGCCGGCTCGTTGGTTTAGGTTAACGCCAAGTACCGCTGGTTTACGTCGATATGGGCGGCGTCTTTTAAGCTCCTGGTCGCGCCAAATGCAGTCTATACGGAGTATGGAGCAGGAGTATCAGGGCGAGTTACGCGTGGAGAAGCCCTCCAAACCGAAGCGAAAAGCCGCTCGGGGGACCGCGAAGTCGCGCGCACCGTCGCAGTCTAAGGCTGCGCGCATGCCCCGTGCCCGCAAGCCTCGGGCAGCTGCAGCGCGGGCGCCCAAGCGCTCTCGCCCACGCCGGGCGCCATCGGTGCGCACTCGCGCGCCACGAGTTGCCGAGGTCTATTCGGCCGATGAGCGCCAGGCGCTGCTTCTCCTTCTGACTCCTTTCGTGGTCATGACGATCGCCGTCGGCATGAGCCAAGCATTGATGCAAACGGGCACCGCCGTGTTGCAGGTTGCGCATGCTGTTGGCCCGCCGGCGTTCCTTCGCGGGGTTTCGCCGTCAGAGTTGGCGCTTGCTTCCGTTGGCTCGGTCGCAGTGCTCACGCCTTCCCCAACGCGCCATGCTGCAACGGCGGTTAGGCCGCGCGCAGCGGTCGAAGCATCCGTGCCGCCTGCAGCGCTCGATGCGTCACCGGCTCCTCTACCGCTCGAAGCCTCCCCGTCTTTCGTGCGACTTGAAGCGTCCTCACCGCCCGCAACACTAGAAGCGTCCTTGCCGGCGGAGGTCGCCGCGCGAGCTGCAAGCCTGGCCATGCTCAGCAGATGCAAGGCGCCTTGGACGACTGCCGCGAAGCCGCCGCTAAAGCCGGTTGCCTTCGTTGATTCCGCGGAATTCGGGCGCAAGCTGGCACGCGCTGCGCGCGCGCAGACGCGGGACCTCGTAATTTACACGGACAAGTACCAGACAATAAGCTTCCCGTTGGGCGATGTGCCGCCCATGTACGGCGTGTGCACCGACGTTGTCATTCGCGCCTACCGAGCGCTTGGCATTGACCTACAGGTGCTTGTGCACAAGGCGCGGCTTGGCACGGGCGATCCGAGCATCGACCATCGCCGCACCAAGACGCTGCGCCGTTTCTTCGCCCGGCATGGCGTTTCGATTCCGGTTACCGAGTTTCCGGAGGACTATCAGCCCGGCGACATCGTTACCTACCACCAGCCGCTAGGGCGAGGCTCGCAATTGCACATCGCTATTGTGTCCAACGTTATCGCGGCCTCAGGGCGTCCGATGATTGTGCACAATCGAGGCTGGGGGCCACAGATTGAAGACGCGCTGTTCTTTAATGAAGTTACCGGTCACTATCGCTATTCAGGCCCTGCACAAGAGCAAGAGGCCTCTGCCCCGCGCACATTGCCGCTTGGGGCCCGCCCCGAGCAAGAGACGGCCACAGTCTTGAGCGCGCGCTGAACTCCCGACCCTCGGACACTTAATGCTCCGCTTGAACCATGGCGTGTACGTCATGGTAAGCACTTCGTTAATAATTGTCTGGAAAAGTTACGTAGTAGTGGCGGCATGATTGGCCTCCACCTCACGTCTTGCTGCTCGAATGAAGCAAGGGCTGCTTATTAGTTTACGAGGCTAGGGCGCAATTTCATGGACTACAGCATCAAAGCGAGAAATGACTTGCGCAATGAGGCTTACATTGTTGATTGGCGCAGTTCTAATCCAATAAGCCTCTCTGAGAAACTTAGGATATTCCTGAAGAAAGAGATTTTAAATCTCTGGGAAAACAAAGTCATAGCCAACTACAACTCAATCCTGGATCACGCGACCGTCGAAAGTCCGGCTGAGAGGCCGGTCTATCAGGAATGCGCGCTTCTTTCGCGCGCGGACCAGTTGGCGTGCACGGCCGAGGTGATCGAAGACGCCGTGGCCGACTTTGGTCGTGTGCGCGGGTGCCAGAGGGCCGCGGCGCGGCAACTGAACGCAGCGGACTATGCGCTCCAGCAACTGTTGTCCGGGCTCGCAACCGCGATCCCGGCGTTAGCCGCTGAGACAGTACCGCAAACGACGCCTCTCGCGGTCTCTAAATCGCTCCAAGCAGAGCCTGATCGTGTCGCTGCAGATGACGACGGCGCGCTCGCTGCCTAAGGCCATAGAGCCTGATCGTTTCACTTGGAAACGCTTGAGTCGCGTCCAAGTGAAACGTGAATCAGTCTCTACACTTTTGATTTAGAGCAAGATTCACGTTCTTGTCGGAGACCGCCCGGGCTTGGTGAGCGATTCCATCAAGAACGATCTTGCTCTAGCACATCACCTACTGGGCGGATGAGAGCTGTGTGCCGTAGAACGAGTGCGGGGCCGGGTCGATGACGATGGCGCCGAATGTTTGCACCTCGAGCACTGCGAGTGCGCGCTGGCTGAGCCCGCTCGGCTCAAGGCGCACGATCCCATCCACGCCGGCAAAGCCGTTCTTACGTGTCAGGTTGCCAGGTGTGAAGCGGGTGCCCGGCGGATTCGACGACAGACTGATGGCAAGGCTCATGGCGTCATAGGCGACGCTTGCGATGCGCGGCGGCGTGCTGCCAAACGTCGTGGCGAAGCGCTCCGCGAAAGAGCGCCATGCGACAGGATCAGGGCTCGCGTACCAGCCGCCAACGAATGCGCTGTCGCGGCCGATTGACGGGAAGTCCCATGCACCCGTGCCCAACAGTTGCACGCGCGTGGTATCAAGGCCCGAGTAAGCGACGACTGGACCGATCTGCGGCAGCACTTCTTGGCCACCCGGTAGGAACAGGGCATCGACTGGTGTGCTTGCCGCAGCGTTGGTCCTGATCGCCTCGACCACGCGTTTGGTCGGCCTGAGCATGCCATTGGCGCCAGGCGGATACTTTTCGACTATGGCAACCGAACCGCCGGCGCGCTCGACCGCGCGGTGGAACGCCGACTCTACGACTCTGCCGTAGGCCGTGTCGGGAATAAGTGCCGCAAACCTCCTCTTTCCTCGTGAGGCAGCGTAAGCGATGATGCGGCGGACCTCCTGCTCGGGCAGGACGCTCATGAGATAGACACCGTTTCCGGCGACCTGCGTATCGTTGGAGAAAGCAAGCACAGGCACGCGTGCTTGACGCGCAACCGGCGTTACGCCGATCACGGATTTCGCCAAGAGTGGCCCGAGGATGATCTCCGCGCCGTCTCGAACAGCCGCGTCAGCCGCGGCGCGCGCGCCGGCAGCCGTACCACCGTCGTCCTTCGTTACGAGCTGTATGGAGGGGTCGTTGCGCTCGAACAGCGCCAGCTCTGCTGCCCGCTTCATGTTCTTGGCAATGGCCGCGGTCTCGCTCATGCCGCCCATTGGCAGCAGGAGCGCAATCTTCACGGGAGGCCGGTTCTTAGAAGCAGCCGCGTCGAGAGGCGGCACGATCGCAGCTGTCGGGGCACCGATTGGGCCGCCGCCCGTGGAGCAGGCGGCCAGGAGTGCAACGGAAACGGCCGCTGCGCTGGCACGCCAAGCCCGCGTGCTGCCCCTTGCCGCTCCTAACCTGATGCGCATCAGGTGGCGCTCCCCCCGCCCCGCGCCCTAAGCTGCTTAGACCTGATGGTCTCCGCAGCAGGGACAGTGTAACGAATCGATAACATTTGGTTAGACACTTGATCGCCGTGGCGAAAGTGTCCCCGCGCCACTCTCACGGTTTTTCGGCGCTCGGATCGTCGAAAACGTTGCGGCATTGGACGGATGAGCAAGCAATGAGCAGCCGCGAACGTGTGCCCGGCGGGACCGCCGCCCGAGCCTTGGCTGAGATGCAGCGGCATCTCGACGAGGACCTTGCGCCCGGGCTCTATCTCGTCGCGACACCGATTGGTAGCCTGGGCGACGTCACGTTGCGCGCTCTATCAGTCCTTGCCCGCGCCGATTTGGTTTTGTGCGAGGACACGCGGCATAGCCGGACCCTTCTGGCGCACTACGGCGTCGGCACACCGACGCGGCCCTACCATGAGCACAACGCTGCGCGCGAGCGCCCACGCATACTAGCCGACTTGCAAGGCGGCCGTCGCGTTGCGCTCATCTCGGACGCAGGGACGCCGCTTGTCTCCGACCCGGGGCTGAAGCTCGTGCGGGCGGCGCTTGATGCCGGGCACCGTGTCGAGTGTCTGCCGGGCGCGTCGGCCGTATTGGCTGCGCTCTCGGTAGCCGGGTTGCCAACCGACGCGTTCTTTTTCGCTGGCTTCCTACCCACCAAGGCTGCCGCGCGGCGCACACGCATCGCCGAGCTAAAAGACATTCCCTCAACGCTTGTCTTCTTCGAGGCACCTTCGCGCGTGGCCGAGACGCTGGTTGATCTGGTGGCCGGGCTCGGTGCCCGTCCCGCAGCGATCGCGCGTGAGCTCACAAAGCTGCACGAGGAGGTTCGCCGCGCACCGCTCGACGACTTGGCCGCTTCTATGAGTGGTGCGACGATCAAGGGCGAGGTGGTCATCGTCGTCGGGCCGCCGCAGAAGGAAGAGATCACCGATGCGGACATCACCGCGCAACTTCAAACCGCACTTGCCGATACGAGCCTGCGTGACGCCTCCAAAGCGATCGCGGAGGCGCTGGGTGTGCCCAGGACCCGCGTCTATGATGTGGGACTGCGCCTGACGCGCGGTGACACATGATGGCTTTCAACCGCTTTCGCCAGAGTGTGGCCGGGCCGGCCGTCGCGGAGCGCCGGGCACGTTTGCGCCGTGGCCGCGTTTCGGAGGCCATTGCGGCTGGTGTCCTGATGGCAAAAGGCTACAGAATCGTTGGCCGCCGCGTGAAGACGCCCGCCGGCGAGATCGACATCATCGCAGTGCGGGCCAAGCGCCTTGCCTTCGTCGAGGTGAAGCGGCGGCGGACACGCGAAGACGCCGAAGCTGCCATCACGAAAAAGCAAGCAAGCCGCGTTCGCCGCGCTGCCAATCTGTGGCTTGCCCGCCACCCGCGCTTTCACGAGCACGAATTCGGATTTGACGTTGTGTTCCTGGTGCCGCGTCAGTGGCCGCGCCACATTGCGAATGGGCTGTGACGGGCGCGGCTTGACCTATCAACCACTGCGGTCTTGCGATTCCCGCCGTTTCGGGGCACGTCCTCACAAATGACCCTTCGCGTTGCCTGCCAGATGGACCCTATCGAGCGGATCGACATCCGCGGCGATTCCACGTTCGCGATCCTGCTCGAGGCGCGCCGCCGCGGGCACGACATGTTCTATTACTTGCCGAAGGATCTCGCTTTGCACGGGCATCGCCTACTTGCACGTGGTGCGACGCTGAACGTCGAGGATAAGGAAGGCGACCACTACAACCTTTCGGATCCTCGCGTTGAAGACCTTTCAACGCGCGATGTCGTGCTGCTACGTCAGGATCCGCCCTTCGACATGAGCTACGTCACGACGACGCATCTACTGGAGCGCATCCATCCTGAGACGCTTGTCGTCAACGATCCCGCCCATGTGCGCAACGCGCCGGAGAAGGTCTTTGTCCTCGATTTTCTCGACCTGATGCCGCCGACCATCATCACGCGCTCGCTCGACGACGTGCAAGAGTTCCGGGCCGAATACAAGGACGTCATCCTCAAGCCGCTTTATGGCAATGGTGGCGCTGCCATCTTCCGCATCGGGCCCGACGACACGAACGTCGCCTCACTTGTGGAGCTGTTCCAGACGGTCTTCCGCGAGCCGTTCATGGTGCAGCAGTACCGCCCCGAGATCAAAGACGGCGATAAGCGCATCATCCTTATCGACGGCGAGGTGGCAGGCGCCATCAACCGGCTGCCACCTGCCGGCGAGACGCGCTCCAATCTGCATGTGGGCGGCATCGCAAGGCCCACAACGCTTACGTCGCGTGATCAGGAGATCTGCGCCCGGCTCGGGCCGGAACTCAAGAAGCGCGGCCTACTGTTTGCCGGCATCGACGTCATCGGGCCTTACCTTACCGAGGTCAATGTCACCTCGCCGACGGGCATTCGCCAAGTGATGGATTTCGGCGGGCCCGACATCGCTGCGCTTATCTGGGACGTGATCGAAAGAAAAGTAGCGGCCAATTCTAAGCCGCGCCGCTAGTTTTTGCGGCTGCGCCTTTTGCTGTACTGCCTATTTTTGCTCTTCTTCTTCTTTGTCTTGGCGGTCTTTGGCGGAGGGGGCGGCGCCTTGCAGTCGCGATAGCGGGTGAGCATCGCCTCACTGGGTTCAATGCCGCGGCTCAGCCCATTGCTCGGGAGGTTTTCGAGGCGTGGTGTCGGATACAGAGCCTTCCAGTCCAAATATTTGAACCCATGCTCCAAGAGCGCCGTAGCTCTCACCGTGCGCGCCGCGCCGGACTTCTCCCCCAGTAGGACGGCGACGATCTTGTTTCCGTTGCGTGTTGCGCTGGCGACAAGGTTATAGCCGGACGCGCAGGTGTAACCTGTTTTGATGCCGTCGCCGCCAGGATAGGTGACGATGATGGCGTTGTGCGTGTGCAATACCCTCTTGCCGACCTTTGCTTCGACTTGGGCAAACAGCGGCGCGTGCTCGGGAAAGTCGCGCAGCAACGCTTGGGCAAGCAGGGCCATGTCGCGCGCAGTCGTTACTTGTTGTGTTGCGGGCAACCCGTGCGGATTGACGAAGTGAGTGTTCATCATGCCGAGCTCGGCCGCCTTTTGGTTCATCTGTTTGATGAACGCTTGCTCGTTGCCGCTCAGTGTTTCCGCGATCGCCACGGAAACGTCGTTGGCCGACTTGATGATTATGGCGCGCAGAGCTTCGCTAAGCGTGATGTGCTTGCCGACGGCCAGACCCAATTTCGTGGGCGGCTGTCTTCGCGCCGCTCGCGAGATGATGACTCTGGTTCCCATCAATGCCTGCCCATCGCGCACGGCCTCGAACGCAAGGTAGGCCGTCATCATTTTGGTAAGGGAGGCGGGATACCAGGGAACGTCGGGATCATCGGCATAGAGGACGTGGCCGTCCTCCATGTTGAAAACCAGCGTCGGGCCGGCGATGGCCGCCGGCGGGCACATGGTCCAGGCGAGAGCGCAGACCAACAGGACTTTAGCCATTCTCTTCAAGATGTCCGCCCCTCCGCGGGTATTGTCCCACTCATGTCTGCAAAATATGCCGCATATGGACCCTGGTTGTCAGCAAACAAACAAATGCGGCAGTCATCAGGACCAAATGGCCTTGCAATTGGGACACAAATTTTGGCATCCGGGGTCCGCCTGCGGGCTCCACGCCGAATCCGTGCCGGCAATATTGCGCTGCAAAGTCGCGTCGTTGTCACGGCGCGACATAGGCGCTGGGATCTGCGGGCGTGGCGATGCTACCCGTTACCGCCGCATCGTCAAAACTCAACCCATAGTCTTGCGCCATATGCAATAGCGCACGCTCGGCGAGCGCGGTAATTGTAAAAAGCGGATTGACCCCGAGCGAGCGCGGCATCACAGCGCCGTCGACGACATAAAGGCCCTCATGCACGGCGGTCGAACCGAGGCCAGCGCTTGCGTCGAAGACCTGTCCCTTGTGATTGACGACACCATCATCGCGCTCGCGTCCCATGCCGGCGCCACCCAATGGATGCGCTGTAGCAGGCTGATGCCCCATGACAGTGCCGGCGAGCGGGTTCTTAACGTAAGAGCCGCCCGTTTCGGTCACGATGGCCGACAGGATCGCATCGAGTCGCGCATAAACGGGCTCGTCCTTGACGGTCGGCCACACGAGCGAGAGCCGGTCGTTGTCGAGCACGAAACGGCCCGACGCGCTGTCGTGCGAGACCGCGAAGAACGTCTGCAACTTGGAGAAGGGGCCCTTGTAGACACCCTTGATCAGGCTTTGCAACGCACCGAGCAGGCGGCCATTCGGGATGAACAGCACAGGCAGCACCGGCGCCAGCACAGATGGCAGCACGCCTTCCTGCACGCGCAGCTCGTTGGCAAGCTCATTCTCATCGTCGATCTCGATCTGGCCCGAGACGGCTGCGCCAATCTCGACGCCCTCGATCTTGGGGGGATGGCCGATGCCAATCGCGTCGATGGGGATCTTGGCGCCGTAGCCGAAAGCAATGATGTCGCCGTTGGCGGAGAACCGCTGGCCCAGCCGGTCCGAGAGCGCAAGGCCGCGTTCGCGCGAGCGCAAAAGGATCTCGGTCGAGCCAAGCGTGCCCGCGCCCAGCACCACCACGGGTGCGCTCATGACAATGTCCTGCGGTGCCGATCCGTCGCCGTCCATGCGCCGGACGTGCACCTGCCAGCACCCGTCATCCGCCTTGGAAACGTGGCGCACGGCCGCGTGCGTGTACAGCTCTGCACCGTGACGCGCCGCGTCGGGCAGGTAGGTGAGCGCCACCGAGTTCTTGGCGCCGACGTTGCAGCCCCCGCAGCAGTCGCCGCAGCGCGTGCACGCTGGCTGGGTGATGCCGGC
>JAUWCP010000094.1 GCA_030609245.1 Hyphomicrobium sp. | reverse complement strand
ACGGGAGGCGGCGTGCGACTCGGGTTCCCGCTTGCTGAAAACCTATGGATGCAGACGAGATACGCCTTATCGCGCGACGAAATCTACGATATTTCGGATGATGCATCGGCCGCGATTGCAGAGGCCGAAGGCCTCACGTGGACATCGCTTGTTGGCACGTCCATTACCTACGATCTGCGTGACCATCCCAAGAACCCGACGAAGGGCATGTTCTTCCAGCTGAGCAACGATTTCGCCGGTCTCGGCGGTGACGTTCAGTACGCGCGGGTGCAGGCCGAGGTGCGTGGTTACTACCCGATTACAGAAAACATTCTCTTCGTTAGCCGCGCGATTGGCGGTCATATCGCAGGCTGGGGTGGTGAAGATGTGCGGCTCCTCGACCTTTTCTTTAAGGGTGGCGAGACGGTCCGCGGCTTTGAGCGCGCCGGTTTTGGTCCGCGCGACCTCTTAACGAACGACGCGCTCGGCGGCAGAACATATTGGGCCACGACGGCTGAGGTTCGCTTCCCAATTCCACTCGTTCCTGAAGATCTCGGGATTCAAGGCGCCGTTTTTGCGGATGCGGGCTCGTTGTTCGGGGCCGGTGGCGAGTCAGAGAGGCTAAATACTGATGGCAGCGTTGACCTGGCCGACAGCTCGGCGATCCGCGCCTCGGTCGGCGCAAGTATATTGTGGGCCTCGCCGGTAGGTCCGATCCGCATGGACATAGCCAAGGTATTGTCCAAAGAATCCTACGACGAAGAACAGTTCTTCCGCTTTGGCGCTCAGACCAACTTCTGATGCGTTGCAAGGTGCTGTAAGAGAAGGCTCTGTCCCAGCGTGGTGGGGTTTCCTCTCCGCGACTTTCGCTAACCGAACGGAGCGTCGTCAAAACGGCGGTTGCATCGCATGGAGCACCCCGGTTTCTTCGAGCGGGCGGGGCCGTTCTCATTGGCCGACATCGCTAAGGCGGCCGGCGCCGAACTGGGGCCGGGCGCCGATCCTGTGACGTCTATCAAGGATGTCCGTCCGCTTGCGGACGCGACGGCCCGTGACTTATCGTTCCTGGATAATCGCAAATACCTCAGCCAGCTTGTCGAGACGCGCGCTGCGGCGTGTCTCGTACTTCCGGCCCTTGCCGACCGTGTTCCGGGCGGTACTGCGGCGCTGCTGACGTCGGAGCCTTATCGCAGTTTTGCGCTGGCTCTCAATCTCTTCTATCCGGACGCGTCAAGACCCAAGGCGGCCGGCGCCGGTGCGACCATCTCCATCGATGCCACGGCTCAGCTGGAGGCAGGCGTCGTCGTCGAGCCAGGCGCAGTGATCGGGCCGCAGGCGCATATCGGTCAGGGTACGCGCGTCGCGGCCGGTGCCGTGGTTGGCTATCGGGTGGCTATCGGGCGCGACTGTTATATTGGCCCGCAATCAACGGTGACCAACGCTCTTGTTGGCGACCGGGTGACCCTCCACGCTGGCGTGCGGATTGGTCAGGACGGCTTCGGCTATGCCATGGGCCGCCAGGGCCACCTCAAGGTGGCACAGATTGGACGGGTCGTAATCCAGGATGACGTGGAAATTGGTGCCAATTCAACGATCGACCGAGGGGCACTTAAGGATACTGTCATCGGTGAAGGGTCCAAAATTGATAATCTGGTACAGATCGGGCACAACGTCATTATCGGGCGCCATTGTGTGATTGTTGCCCAGACGGGTATCTCTGGCTCCACTGAGCTTGGCGATTTCGTTGTTATGGGAGGACAGTCCGGTACGGCCGGCCATATCAAGTTGGGCAGCGGAGCCCAAATAGCGGGCACGGCACATCCGATAAAGGACGTGCCCGCTGGAGGGCGCATCGGCGGGACGCCCGGGCGCCCGCTAAAGCAGTGGGCCCGCGAGGTCGCTGTCTTGGCCCGGATGGCAGGGAAACATGATAAGTAGCCCGGTCAAGGCGGCGCGGCCGAGTGTGCAGGCTGCTGGCATTTGGGAAGGCGTGGCTCGATGATGCACGGAGCATGACGAAAATGGACGAGGCGACCGTAAAAACGGAGCTTGGAACAGCAGATATCATACGCGTCATGGAGCTCTTGCCGCACCGTTATCCCTTCCTCATGCTCGATCGCATGTATGACATGGACGGCGACAAGAGCTGCGTCGGCGTCAAGAACGTTACAATCAACGAGCCGTTCTTCCAGGGGCACTTTCCGCAGTTTCCGGTGATGCCGGGCGTACTGATCATCGAAGGCTTGGCGCAAACTGCGGGGGCGTTGTGCGTGTGCAACCAGGATGAGAATTACAAGGCGGAACTCGTCTATTTCATGGGTATCGACCGCGCCAAATTCAGGAAGCCCGTTCTGCCGGGCGACCAACTGCACTATCACGTGCGTAAGATCCGCAGCCGTGGCCGCGTTTGGCGTTTCGCAGGTGAGGCTAAGGTCGACGGTCAAATCGTCGCCGAGGCCGAGATCAGCGCAATGCTGGCCGATACGGCGGAAGCCAAGGCATTCGCGGCGGGTAAGAATGGGTGAGATGACAACTCATCCCACCGCGGTAATCGAAGCCGGTGCCAAGCTGGGCGCGGACGTCAAGGTTGGGCCCTATTGCGTCGTCGGCCCTGACGTGACATTGGGCGATGGCGTGGAGCTCATAAGCCACGCCGTGGTTGCTGGACGCACCACCATCGGTGCGGGAACGCGCATTTTTCCGTTCGCCTCTATAGGGCACCAGCCCCAAGATCTGAAATACAAAGGTGAGCCTTCAACGTTGAAGATCGGCGAAGCCTGCATCATTCGCGAGGGAGTCACCATCAACCCCGGCACGGAGGGCGGGGGCATGGAGACGGTCGTCGGCGATCGCTGTGCTTTCCTGGCCAACTCGCACGTTGGCCACGATTGCCACGTCGGCGACAGTGTCGTCTTCTCCAACAACGTGATGCTGGCCGGCCATTGCGTGGTCGGCAACTTTGCGATTTTGGGTGGCGGCGCGGCCGCCATCCAATATGCGCGCATTGGCGCGCACGCCTTCCTTGGCGGGATGTCGGGCCTTGAGAACGATCTCATTCCCTATGGCATGGCAATGGGAAACCGGGCGTACCTGTCGGGGCTAAATATCGTCGGCCTGCAGCGGCGCGGATTTTCGCGCAGCGACATCCACGATCTACGCCGCGCCTACCGTCTTTTGTTTGCCCAAGAGGGTACGTTGACGGAGCGTATGGACGACGTGGCGGACGAGTTTGCCACGCATCCGATCGTCCAAGAAATTCTCGAATTCATTCGCGTCGGCGGGAAGCGCAGCCTGTGCACGCCGCGGGAATCGAGCGGGTCCTGAGGGAGAAGGGCGATGTCGCTCGCCCATCGGGCCATTGGGATCCTGGCGGGAGGTGGAAGCCTGCCTCGTGAAATCGCCGAGTATGTCACAGCGCGCGGTGAGCGCGTGCACATCGTCGCAATTGCGGGCGAAGTCGACCGCGATCTTTCGCCATTCCCCGTGACAACCGTCGGCTGGGGCCAGATCGGCGGCATGGTGCGCGCACTCAAGGATGCGGGCTGTCGCGACCTCGTCATCGTCGGGTCCGTGCGCCGCCCGGACCTTGCAGCGTTGCGGCCCGATCTAGGGTTCATACGCAGCCTCCCAGCGATCCTGCGCATCATTGCAGCGGGCGGTGACGACAGCGTGTTGACGCGGGTTGTGCGCTTCTTCGAGCAAAAAGGTTTTGCGGTCGTGGCGCCTGCAACTGTCGCGCCGGAGTTGCTCGTGGGCAAGGGCCCCCTGGGATGCATTGCAGCCGACGTTGCACAACAGCAAGACGTCGCGCTTGGCTTTTCCATTGTGCGCGCGCTGGGCCCCTACGATGTTGGTCAGGCGGTGATCGTTTCTGGCGGCCGCGTCGTCGCGATCGAAGGAGCTGAAGGGACGGACGCGATGATGGCGCGCACGGCGTATCAGCACCGGCAGGGCAGGGGCGTCCTTGTCAAGCGGCCGAAGCCCGGCCAAGAGCTGCGCATCGACCTTCCAGCGATAGGGCCTGCCACGATTGTTTGCGCCGCGGAGGCAGGTCTTGCAGGCATTGCGGTTCTGGCAGGAGGTACACTCGCGGCTGAGCGCGCCAAGCTCGTCCGCCGCGCCGATGAGGCTAGGCTGTTCGTTCAAGGATTTGAGGATGCGCCCGCCGGCAAGCAAGAGGATTGGCGCCCATTGCACAGTTGGGAGTCCGTAACAATTGACCGCTTTGCCCCACGGCGCCGTCAACGCGCCGATATCGGCAAAGGTGCAGCCGTTCTATCGGCGTTGGCGCCATTGGCGCCGATCCAAGGCGTGGTCGTTGCCGGCCGCTATGTGCTCGCTGTTGAGGCCGGCGAAGGGGTTGACAGCCTTCTGGAACGCGCAAGGGGTTTACATCAATGGGGGCGGCGGTATTCGGCCCGGCGCGCCGGCGTTGCCGTACTGGGCCAAGAGGTTGACCTCGAACCAGCTGTCGCCAACGCGGCGGCCGCGGGCCTTGCCGGACTTGCACTCGTCGGCGAACCTTGTCCCGCGGTACACAAGGCCGCTAAGGAAGCCAACCGGCTGGGTATGTTCATGGTTGTGCTGAGAGCTTTGCCGGGGGAAGCATGAGGGCAAGGAGTAAGAGTGCCGGTTATGGCTTCGCAGCGCGTGAGCGTCATGCGGCGGCTGGGGCCGCCGTCGCTGGCACGCACGATCTACGCTTGTTTATTGTGGCGGGCGAGCACTCTGGCGATGCGTTGGGGGCCAAACTAATGGCTGCGATCAATGCACATTCCAAAGGCCGGGTGCACTATCTCGGCGTCGGCGGCGAGCTGATGGAGCAACAGGGTCTCGCCTCGCAGTTTCCGTTATCTGACGTTGCAGTTATGGGACCAATATCGATTCTGCAGCGGCTGCCGCGCATCGTGAGCCGCGTCTATCGTACGGTTGATGCGGTTGTCGCCGCCGAGCCCGACGCTGTCGTCATTATCGATGCGCCGGAGTTCACGCACCCCATCGCCAAGCGCATCCGCAAACGTGCGCCAACCGTGCCAATCATCGACTACGTCTCACCGAGCGTGTGGGCGTGGCGGCCCGGGCGCGCGCGCAAAATGCGCCGCTACCTCGATCACGTCATGGCGCTTTTTCCCTTCGAGCCAGAAGCGCACGACCGTTTGGGCGGTCCGGCTTGCACGTATGTCGGCCACCCTTTGATCGAACGGCTTAATTGGCTGCGGGAATTGGATCCTACGCCGCTGGCCGAAAGACTGAACCTAGATCCGGAACGGCCGATTCTCGTGGTTCTGCCGGGCAGCCGCTCCTCAGAAGTGGGCCGTCTCATGGCGCCCTTTGGGTTGGCGGTCGAGCGCCTTTGCGAAGGTGTCCTTACTCCGCAGGTCATTATTCCAGTGCTCCCACACATGCGTGCCCTCATTGCCTCGCGACTGAAGTCTTGGAGCGTAAAGCCTGCCCTTATCGAGGGGGAAGAGGATAAGTTCCGGGCATTCAAACTGGCACATGTAGCACTCACCGCCTCGGGCACAGTGACGCTGGAGCTGGCGCTTGCCGGGACGCCAATGGTCGTCGGCTACCGTGTCGATCCAATCGCAGCACCTTTTCTGCGCTCTCTTCTTAAAGTTCCCACGGTGGTGCTCGCCAATCTGGTTCTGGGTGAAAACGTCTTCCCTGAACTGCTCCAAGAAGAGTGCGAGCCAGAGTTGCTTGCTGCCCAGATGGAGCTCTTGCTCAAGAACACGCCCGAACGTGCACGGCAGCTTGCGGCGCTTGAGAAAATTCCTCAGCGGCTGGCGCTAGAGCACGGCGCGCCGAGCGATGCCGCAGCCGAAGTTGTTCTGCGTTATGCCAAGCACGGGCGCTACTGGGCTCAATAATGCCGGAAGGGGCGCGGGGCAGGAGCTATACGCGTTCATCAACTGGGACGAACTGGCGTTCGGTTGCGCCCATATAGAGCTGCCGAGGCCGGCCAATGCGCTGTTCGGGGTCCTCGATCATCTCTTTCCACTGGGCAATCCAACCTACCGTGCGCGCGACCGCAAACAGTACGGTGAACATCGAAACGGGGAAGCCCATGGCGCGCAGCGTGATGCCCGAGTAGAAGTCGATGTTGGGGTAGAGCTTCTTCTCGATGAAGTACTCATCCTGTAACGCGATGCGCTCCAGTTCCATGGCGACCTTGAGCAACGGCTCGTTGCGCGTACCGAGGGCGTCGAGCACCTCGTGACAGGTCTGCTGCATGACCTTCGCGCGCGGATCATAGTTTTTGTAGACGCGGTGACCGAAGCCCATCAGCCGGAAGCCGGAGTTCTTATCCTTGGCTTTGTCGATGTACTCGGGGATGCGGTCGACACTGCCGATCTCGGCCAGCATGTTGAGCGCGGCCTCGTTGGCACCGCCATGCGCTGGTCCCCACAGGCAAGCAATGCCTGCCGCGATACAGGCAAACGGATTGGCGCCCGATGAGCCGGCAAGGCGTACCGTCGATGTGGAGGCATTTTGCTCGTGGTCGGCGTGCAGGATGAAGATGCGATCGAGCGCCTTTGTCATAACCGGGTTGCCCAGATAGGGCTCGCAGGGTATCGCGAAGCACATCTGCAGAAAGTTTGCCGTGTAGTCGAAGTCGTTGCGCGGGTAGATGAAGGGCTGACCCAACGAGTACTTGTAGGTCATCGCCGCAATCGTCGGCATTTTGGCGATCATGCGATGGCTTGCGATCGCGCGCTGCTCGGGATCACTGATATCGGTTGAGTCGTGATAGAATGCCGAGAGTGCACCCACCACGCCGACCATTATGGACATCGGATGTGCGTCACGCCGGAACCCGGTAAAAAATCGGGTCATCTGCTCGTGCAGCATCGTATGGCGCGTGATTGTGTGGCGGAACTTATCGACGGCATCCTTCGTCGGTAAATCGCCATAGAGCAGCAAGTGACAGACTTCGAGGAAATTGGAGTGCTCCGCCAGCTGATCGATGGGGTAGCCACGGTAGAGGAGGGTACCGTTATCGCCATCGATGTAAGTGATGCGCGAGACGCAGTTCGCCGTTGACGTGAACCCAGGATCGTAGGTGAAGCAGCCGGTATCGCGATAAAGGCGCGAGACATCGACCACGTTTGGGCCGAGCGTGCCCGCGCGCACCGGCAACGGCGTCTTGGTGCCGTTGAGCACGAGATCCGCGTTGGTCTTCGGGCCGGGCGCGTCGTCGGGCCGATCATGGACATTCATGGCGCGTCTCCCTGCGAAACCTGATTTCGAAAAGGGGCCCTCATGCACTCCGGGGCGGCCCCTGAGAACTCCTGTACACTAGTTCCTTTGTGTGAGCGTTTTCCAGTTCTGGCGCTGGAAATGGGGCCGGCAAGCAACCTTGAGGATCCCGCCCCATTCTACACGATTTTCCCGCAGCGCAACATAGCAGCCAGAACTCACGCGAAACTGTTAGCGGACGGGATGGCATGGGGCCGAGTTCGACCGACTAAGGTTAATCGGCCTGGTCGCGGATTCGCGCCAGCGCTTCTTCGCGCCCGAGCACGGCCATCACGTCGAAGACCGGCGGCGAGACGGAGCGCCCCGTCAGTGCGGCCCGCAGTGGTTGGGCCACCTTGCCGAGCTTGGCGCCCTCGGTTTCGGCGAAGGCGCGCACCATTTCCTCCAGGCGCGGAGCCTCCCAGCTGGTGATTGCCTCAAGTTTGGGCAACAGCGCCGACAGTCTCTTGCGCGCATCGGCGCCTTCCAGCAGCTTGGTGGCCTTGTCGTCCAGCGCGATGGGGCGCTCTGCAAAGAGATAATGGGCGCCCTCCAGTAGCTCTTTGAGAGTCTTTGCCCGCTCTCTGAGGCTCGGGATCGCTGCCATGAGCTTGGCGCGCGTATTTGCATCGAGCCGCTCCAAAATTTCGGCGCCGTTCTCCACGTAGGGCAGGATATCTTCCAGACGCTGCATAAGCTCCAGGTCGTCAGTGGATCTGATGTAGTGACCGTTGAGGTCCTCCAGCTTGGCGAAATCGAAACGCCCCGGCGACCTGCCAATGGCATCGAAATCAAACCAGTCGATCATTTGTCCGGTCGAAATAATCTCATCGTTGCCGTGGCTCCACCCCAGCCTGACGAGGTAGTTGCGCAGGGCGGAGGGTAGGTATCCCATCTCCCGGTAGGCTTCGATCCCAAGCGCGCCATGTCGTTTTGACAACTTTGCGCCGTCGGGACCATGGATGAGCGGTACGTGCGCGAACACCGGCACATCCCAACCCATGGCCTTATAGATCTGGAGCTGGCGTGCCGCGTTTGTCAGATGGTCGACGCCGCGTATGACGTGGGTGACGCCCATGTCATGGTCGTCGACGACCACGGCGAGATTGTAGGTGGGGTTTCCATCGCTCCTCACGATGATGAAATCATCGAGATCCTTGTTGGGGAACACGACGCGGCCCTGCACCTTATCATCGATGATGGTCTCGCCCTCGCCTGGGGTCTTCAGGCGGATCACGTATGGCGCATCAGCGGGTGCTTCTTTCGGATCGCGGTCGCGCCAGGGGCTGCGGATGGCGAGCTGGCGCTTTTCCGCCTCCGCCGTCTTGCGCATTTTGTCGAGTTCGGCAGGCGTGAGGTAGCAGCGATAGGCATGTCCGTTCTTAAGCAGCTCGTCGGCGACCGCGCGGTGGCGATGAGCCTGCGCGAACTGAGAGACCGGCTCACCGTGCCAATCAAGCTCCAGCCATTTGAGACCATCGATGATGGCAGCAACGGCTTCCTTACTGTTGCGCTCGCGGTCCGTATCCT
>JAUWCP010000336.1 GCA_030609245.1 Hyphomicrobium sp. | reverse complement strand
TCGCTTGCCTGAGCCACGCGTAATCATGCCGCCGATCGTCAAGGCAGTCACAGCCTCGCGAAGCATTCCTACTAGAGCAAGGTCGAGAGGGGGACCGAACACTGATCTGCACGGCACGTTTAGGCATCGTCGTCCATATGTTCGAATGGTGTGAGCTTGACCCAGAACTCTTCTTTAGGATTTGGGTCAGGCGCTGCTTCGATCAACGCTGCATTGGACTCGGCTAAAGGTGCGCCAATGGCGCGCAGCCATCCTCCGAGATTAGCTGAGAAGAAGCGAGCTTCGAAGAAGGCTATTTCTCCGCGTTTCCATCTTGTATCGCTTTGCATGGCCTTGTTGAGGCGGCGTATGCCGTCTTTCATGTAGGGCTCTGGGTTCCTGATTACGTCGCCAGGGTCAAAGCCTGCGGCTTCTGCAAGGCCCCTTGAGATAACGAGTGGCTTTAAGAAGTTGTCGCGCTCGCACATGTATTTGATGGTGGGTGCTGCTTCGATATAGGCGCGCGAGTGGCATGGCTCGGCGCTGGTGATGATCCTGCGGATCTCAGCGAGGTTAGAGGAATTCGGCGCGCCTTTTGACCTTTCCCAGCGTGATACGGTTGCTTGATCGGTGCCCATGTGAGTGGCAAATTGGCCTTGCGTCGCTCCTCGTATGAAGCGAGCTCGGCGAACCATGAACGAAATCGGGATTGGCATGTTTTGCTCATCAGAACGATGACCGCACCGACGTTAGCGTGTACAGGCGCCTGCGTGAATTAGAATTTCATGTCGAAATGCTATTACGTCCCATTGGGATCACTCCTGGCGGGGCTTTTTTTGATGCTGCCGCCTATACCAGCCGGGGCAGCGTTGACTTTGGCAATGTCTGCTTTCGGGGGGAACGTGTTGCAGAACTCGCTGGTTGCGCCCTTCAACAGTTGCGACGATCTGCTGGCCTGACTCTGGGGCCGCTTAAGATCAATGTCATGTTGGCAATTGGCACCCAGCAGGGCTGCGAATCTTGGATCAGGGACTTGAAATACGGTGGTAGGTTCTTCGCAGGCCAGCTCATGTAACGGAGCTAATCTGGCAGCAATCCAGCATTCTGGTGATGCCGAGACTGACACGCTGCTTGCCGAAATCGCGCGTCGATTGAAACGAGGTGGGTATCGGGTCGGAGGCGTCGTCCAATCGAATGTGCCGCAATCCGGCGGGCGCCGTTGCGACATGGTGTTGGAGGAGCTGACGAGCAGACAAACTGTCTGTATTTCGCAGCAACAGGGGCCAGGATCCCGTGGCTGCCGGCTGGACAGCGCCGCGCTTGAGCACGCCGTTGGGTTGGTTGAGGCCTCGCTCCAGGACGGTCTCGACATCCTGATCCTCAATAGATTTGGAAAGCAAGAGTCCGAAGGTAGAGGATTTGCGACGACCATCGCCAAAGCTGTTGATGCCAACATCCCTGTACTCATAATAATTAATCGCGACTATGCCGCAGCCTGGCATCGGTTCTGTGGTGTCGACGGCCAAGTTCTCAAGGCAGACCCTAGCGAGGTGAATCAGTGGATTGATGCGATCTTGCTTGCCGCGCGTCCATCTTGAGGTGCGAACCGGCACATCCCCTTGGCGCTAATGCGCTTCGTCTTTTCCCGCAAAGCCGTGATGTGCGCGCAGGTTGATCAAGGACACGCTCCAAGTCATTGAACCTAACGACACGCCAGTCTCCCTTTGTCTATTCGCGACGGCTCTGGGCGTGGGATAAATGACGGATCATAACCGCTTTCGGCTCCACGATGCACACCTCGCGACACAAGGCGCAGCCGGTACAGAACTCTGGATCGATGCGCGGCAGTGAACCATCCCAGACAAGCGCATTTGGTACAGGGCAGCTGCCAGCACAGGCACCGCATTCGGGCCCCTTATAGGGAAGGCATTTGGTCGTATCTATGGATGCTGCGGCAAGACGAGGACGTGGGATGTTTGCGGTATTATTCTCGTTATCGCCGTCGGTCTCAACAGGTGCGGGCCGCAGCAGCGCGCCGGGGGTACAGGCCGTGACGCAAGGCCAGTCCGAACACAAGTGGCACGCCTTGTTCAAGAGATCCATGGCCGGCGTGGAGACGACCTGCAATCCGCGTTTAGGTGGCAATGGAAAGAGCACGTCATGGGGGCAAGCTTCGATGCAATCACTGCAGCGCGTGCATTTGATGAGGAAATCAAGTTCATCCAAGGCATAGGGCGGCCGAATCCAATGGCGGGCGTTTTCGTTCGCCCGGTGCTCGACCTCCTTGACGGCCATGTCCAC
>JAUWCP010000357.1 GCA_030609245.1 Hyphomicrobium sp. | reverse complement strand
GTGTCCTTCGTGGTTTTCTGAAGGAATTGGCGGAACCCCTTGCAGTAGAAGGATGTTCTGTTGATTGTAAACTTCAGACAGTAGAATTAGGGAGGGAACTAATCCTGGAAGTGCTTCATCTCAATCCGTGTTCAATCCGTGGCCGAGAGATTCCCGACCCGTTTCTTGGTAGATCATTTGTTGCGAGTTGCCTCACTTGGCAACCCATCCTGTATGGTTCCGGCTCGTCCGGGTTAGGTTCAATCCGTTTGTGTCTGACACCCGACCAACGTGCGCGGCACACGTTGGATCGTCGGCTACGCACTGAACGCAGCCTCACGGCTCGGAATGATCGAAGCTCAGAGATGCAACAACAAGGATGCGATGTGGTGGGCACGATCGACACGGGCAACGGTGAATCAGTGCCTTGTGGATGACGATCGCGTTGTGTACGGTGTGAAACGTCCTGAGCGCGTTACCGCGCTCAAAATGTCCTAAGCGCCGCCGAGGGGCACCCTATTCTGTGCCATCCCCAAAGCCTCAAGCGCGAGCTGACCCCACCCTCGCCGACAATGGGGCTTGATACGGGTTGCTTGCAAAACCCGGCCTCCGGATATAAAATACGTGAACTGACAATTTGATCGGACGCCTCGAGGCGTCCCGCTGCTTCTCCGGAAATTGCAACCTTGGGCCGTGTGGCCCTCGAACAGCAGAAGCGGCACGTTAGCCCGTTCCTCCAAAAGGGGACGCCGGCCCGTGCTGTTCTGCTGTGCCCTGTTGCAAGGGTCCGGGGAGCGGCGCGGTGTCCGGCGTTCCCTTGTTTTCTGCGCGGGCTCTCCATGATAGCCAATAATGAGGCAGCGTTGATCGCTGAGTATGAACGCTTGCGGCGTGAGTTGGACGAACTGAACGTGCGGACCGAGTGGATCGATGCCAGGCTCGTTGAGTTGGAAAAACTCTTGCCGGACCACTATGTCTATCTTGGTGATCCACCGCTTGAGTCGCTGGAGTGATGCCATAGTATCTCTTGAATCTCTGATGCTCACGGAATGCTTTGCCCTTCTCCGGAATATGCCTGCGTAGGGCAGTGCAATGCCGTTAGGCCGAGAGGTCGTGGTTGTTTGTCATGCGACGAAGGAGCCGAAGCGCCCGGCGGTGCTGGTGTCTGCGGCTGCCACCTGACGTCACGAGATTTCGAGGCAGCCCCGAGAAATACAGGTCGAGGATGGTTCGACGCTCGCGGGCCGGCAGACGCGCGATCAATCGCTGCAACGTGTGACTGGCCTCTTGACGCAGGAGGATTGTAGTCGGTGTCGGCTGGCTTGGATCGGGCAGGCATCCTGCCAATTGGCACACTGAATCCAATGCGTCGTATTGGCCTGGAGATAACTGTCGGTCCGCATCTTGCGAATCGAGATCGTCCGGCCCGTGACCCATTCCTTGATCCGGTTGTACGCCGCGGCCCCCGCCAGGCTGATGTTCTTCTCTTCGACGACGCAGAGCACGGCGCCCGCCAACTCGCCGTCGAAGACGCGCGGGTGGTGGCGCTCTTGATTCGTCGGGCGATCGACGAGCGACGAGCGCTTGTTCCCAGCAACGCCCTTCTTGCGAGTTGAAGGTGCCCGCCGTGATGACCACGATTGACCGTAATTTCAACCCTGACGCGGGCGATGATGAAAGCGTAGCGGAACGCTACAGCAAAATCATG
>JAUWCP010000044.1 GCA_030609245.1 Hyphomicrobium sp. | reverse complement strand
AGCGGCCAAATCGCAAAGAGCATCGCAACGGCAAAGCCGTATACAGCGTCAGAGAGAATGCTCAGATCCGACACGGTGATCTCGACCTGGATCGGCAGGATGTCTCCGTAAAGCTCATTCAAGACGATGGGGAACAGGGTCCCGAGCAGCAATCCGATGGCGATGCCGATCACGGAAACCACGATGATCTGGACGAGGAAGACGGTGAGCACCATGCGGCTCGTGGCTCCGACACTCTTCATCGTCGCGATCACTTTGCGGCGCTTGTCGATGAAGGTGGCAACTGCGTTGGCAACGCCGACGCCGCCAACGAGCAGCGCTGTGAGACCGATGAGCGTCAGGAATTGGCGCAGGCGCTCCAGCACCTGGCTGACCCGCGGAGAAGGATCGCGCCGATCGCGAATCGTGAATCCAGACTCGGGCAACTCAGAATTGACTCGCTCACGCAGCGCCAGCAGCTCATCTTCGCTCGCAGACCGGCTGGGATCGAGCTTCAGCGCGTAACGCCAGCGGATAAGCGTGCCGGGTCTCACAAGACCGGTCTTCTCCAGCGTCTCAAGCGAGATCAAGACGCGCGGCCCGTAGGTCAACCGGTCGGCAATGGCGTCAGGCACCGACTTGATGGCACCGCTGATCTCCACCTCCTCGGTTCCGAGTTTCATGTGGTCGCCAACCCTGAGGGCGAGACGTTCCAGAAGAATGGGATCGACCACAGCACCGCGGCGCAGCGCCTCTTGCAGTGGCACGACATTGCCCAGCTCCACCGCACCGACGAGGGGATATTTGGCGTCCACGATCTTCAGCTCGGCGAGTGCCTGGTCCGATCCGTCGGTCCGTCGCGCCATTGTACGCATGGTCGCGGTTTCGCTTAACGTGCCAAGGTTCGAAAGCACGGCGCGCTCAGCCCCTTGGGAACGCACATGCATACGCGACAGCGTTGCATCGCCACCTAAGATCGCTTCGCCTTGGCGCTCGAAGCCGGCGCGCAAGGCGTCGGAGACCGCTCCCACGCCGGTGATCACCGTAACGCCAAGCGCAACGCAACCGATGAAGATCCGAAAGCCCGAAAGTCCGCTGCGCAGCTCACGCACCGCGATTCCCAATAGGCGCGGCAACCGCCAGTCACGGATTTGAAGAGCGGAGGCGAGCCCTTCTGTCGTCATGACGCGGCGCGTGCCTCCGCTGCAGTATTGATGCGGCCGTCCGCCATGTGGATCGTGCGCGCGCAGGCCGCGGCCACGCGTTGATCGTGAGTGACCAGCATGAGGGTCGCATTGCGGCGGCGCTGCAAGCCAAACAGCAAATCGATGATGTGCTTTCCCGTCTGGCTATCGAGATTGCCCGTCGGCTCATCGGCGAGGATCAACTTCGGCTGCCTGCTCAATGCACGCGCGATGGCCACGCGCTGCTGCTCGCCGCCTGAGAGCTGCGCCGGGAAATGATCGACGCGCGGTGTGAGGCCAACTTCTTCGAGCAGCGCGCCCGCAATCTCGAATGCGTTCGAAGCACCGGCGAATTCCAGCGGCAACGCCACATTTTCCAATGCCGTCATGGTCGGCACGAGATGGAAAGATTGGAAGACGATGCCGATGTTGGCACCGCGCGCCAATGCAAGCTTATCCTCGTTAAGCCGCGTGAGGTCGTGGCCAGCGACGCGCACGCCGCCACTCGTTGCGCGCTCCAGACCCGCCACCACCATGAGCAGCGAGGTCTTGCCCGAGCCGGACGGACCGACGATAGCCAGCGACTGGCCCTCCTCAACGTCGAGGCTCACGTCACGCAAGATCTCGACAGGGCCGGCACGGCTCGTCAGGGTCAAGCGCACCTGTTCTAGAGCGACGATCGGCTGGTGCACGGGTGGGAAAGCTCCGCTACTTGCGGTGAGTGGGGACTTGCCTCACGTTGACCGCGCTTCTACCTGATGATCGGCTTGGATGATCGTTGAGGCGGAAAGATGAAGGTGGTGAACGCAAGACGCAAGTGGCGCAGCCTTGCTCAAGTGGTGGTTCTCCTGGCCGCCGTCAATGCGAGCGTGAGCGCTGCCGACGCACCCATGGCCCAGGCGGAGCCTGCCAAACCCATTCGGATCGTGGCATTTGGCGACAGTCTGACAGCCGGTTACGGCCTCAAACCACGTCACGCTTTTCCCGCGCAACTGCAAAAAGCGCTCAAAGCCCGAGGGCACGACGTGATCGTCGTCAACGCCGGTGTGTCGGGCGATACGACAGCGGCGGGCTTGGAACGTATTGCCTGGGCCGTTCCGGACGGCACGGATGCCGTCATTTTGGAGTTCGGCGGAAACGATGCTCTACGCGGCATCGACCCAAAAGTGACACGAGCCAATCTGGATAAAATCATTTCCAGCCTTGAGGACCGCGACATCCCCATCCTGCTTGCCGGTATTCGCGCGCCAGCCAACTGGGGTGAAGATTACTCGAAGGCCTTCGACGTGATTTTTCCTGATTTGGCTGATGAATACGGGCTTGTCTTCTACCCTTTCTTCCTTGAAGACGTGGTGCTCAATCCAAAGCTAAACCTTAACGATGGGCTTCACCCGAATTCCAAAGGTATTACCGAAATCATCAAGCGAATCGTACCTTCTGTCGAGGAGCTGATCGACCGGGCTTCAACACAGCGCGCTTCCGCCTCTAAGGGCTAATAGGCTACACGCATGCCCCGGCTTTTCACTGGTATCGAGATCCCCCTTAAGCAGCGCGAGCAGCTTGCGCGCCTGCGTCAACCTCTATCGGGCGTGAAGTGGGTCGATCTAGAGAACCTTCACATCACGCTTCGCTTCGCCGGCGACATCGACAATACGCGGGCAGCTGAGTTTGCTGACGACCTGGCGGGTATCGACGTCAACGCTTTCGAGGCACGACTTGCGGGGCTCGGAGTCTTTGGCGGCAAAGAGCCCAGATCGATTTGGGCCGGCGTGGAAGCGGGGCCAGAGCTTGAAGCGCTAGCGCGCGCCAACGAACGCGCCGCGCGTTTGGCTGGGCTGGCGCCGGAGGGCCGGGCATTTAAAGCGCATGTCACCATCGCACGTTTGAAACGCACCGGCTCTGACGCTGTCGCGCGATTGCTGGGACGCATCGGAGCCTTCCGCTCGCTACCCTTCTTCGTCAGTCGTTTTGTGCTCTTTTCCTCACGCCCGAAGATTGGCGGCGGCCCCTACGTGGTCGAAGAGGCCTTTCCGCTCAAAGGCGGAGAATTCGCAGACCTTCAAGACATTGGAGGCGGCTGGTAGTCAGTCGTAACGGCGCCACCGCCTTGGTGACCAACCGCTATAACCAGCTCGGCGGCTCTGCCCGCGGCTGAAGCGTGGCGGGCGCTGCCAGTAGGATTGTAGCGGTCTAAGGTCGCGTTCTTCATAGAGTGCCGCGGCAGGATCGACTTCTTGTTTCTTCGTCTGCGAAGCTCCAGTAGCCCGTTCAGCCTCTTGGGCTGCATAGTCCAGGCGGCGCGCCTTCGCTTCCGCGGACCATGGTGGGGCTCGACACGCGCAGCCTGAAACCAGGGACTTACGATAACGGAAAGCATTGGGGAGCGTGCGATAAGAGCGCCCTGATAGATCGATCATCTTCTCGATGCTTCCGCCCGAGGATGGATAGTAGAAGAGCCGCGCCTTACCATCGCAGCGCTTCATGCACGCACGGTTGTCGCGATAGAAGGACTCGCGGCGCACACTAAAACTAATGGGGAAATAGAACCCGTCGCACAGTCGCACGCACATCGTGCGGTAAGTCCCACCGTCTTCTGGGAGCCAATCGTCTTCGTAGCGCTGGGCGCCCGAACCGTAAGGGTTAATACGGCCATAGCCGTGCATAGGCGCGCGCGAACCAGTCGCGTTAAACATTCTTTGTATCAGCGATTGAGAAAAGGATGGCTCCGCTGCGGCCAGCAGCCCAGCGACAAGCACCGTCAAACCCCAAATCCCTCGGCCCACGCGCATACTCGGAACTGGCCCCACCTGGGCGTCGAAACATGTGTACGGAGCATCACCCGCTGATGGCAAATATTGTCTGAATACGCGCCCAGCACCAGGTTACATCGTTAGGATGACCTTGCCGACTGCCTCACGCCGGTCCAGAACGCCGATCGCCTCGCGGATCTGGTCCAAGGGGAAGGTCGCGTGGATGCGGGGCGCCAGGTTGCCCTCGGCAATCCAGCGCAGCACCCGTGCCATGTTTCTGCGGTGCCCGGCAGGATCGCGCTTTACCGACTCCGGCCAAAGCACACCGATGGCTTCCGCGCCCTTCAGTAGAAGCAGGTTGAGCGGGATTTTTGGGATCTGCCCCGAGGCAAATCCGACGACGAGAAAGCGTCCTTGCCAAGCCATCGCGCGCACTGCCGCCTCCGATGAGTCGCCGCCGACACAGTCGTAGACGACGTCGACGCCATGCCCCCCGGTCAAATTGCGTAGCGCTCCCTTGAGTTCGGTTTCCTGATAGTTGACGAGATCATCGGCGCCATGGCTCCGACAAACGCTGAGCTTTTCTGCCGAAGAGGCAACCGCAATCACCCGTGCGCCCATTAGCTTGGCAATCTCCAGCGCGGCGAGACCGGCGCCGCCGGCTGCCCCCAGCACAGCGACTGTTTCGCCCTGCTGCAAATGGGCGCGGTCCTTTAAGCCGTGGATCGCCGTGCCGTATGTCACGCTCACGCCAGCAGCAATCTCATCACTCACCGCATCGGGAATTGCCACGAGCGCATTGGCGGGGACCACGATCTGCTCGCGCGCGCCGCCCCAGCCGATGTAGGCCATGACCCGGTCGCCAACGGCAAGACTGACCACGCCGTCTCCGACCGCTTCGACGACACCGGCAAATTCGGCAGCCGGCGAGAACGGCAGCTCAGGCCTTGCCTGGTATTTGCCACGCGTAATGAGGGTGTCGGAGAAGTTGAGGGCCGCCGCCTTAACGGCCACCAGGACGTCGCCCGAACCCGGTGTGGGTGGACCAATTTCCTCGATAATGAGGCCGTCGGGGCCATTGAGGCTCTTGCAAAGTGCGGCCTTCATGTAAAACCTCCTGGAACCAGCATGGCGCAGTTCAAATCGGCTGACCTTCGACCATGGGTCGCTTGCCCCGGCAAGGCCAATTCATCGAATCCGGATCAGACAGCACATGTCGCAAACCCCCATTGTAAATTGGCCGCCCACCGCCCGCGGGTACTTCGGCATAGGTGCCGAGCACATATCGAAGGCCTTAAACCTCGGCAATCTTATGCGCTCAGCACACGGCTTTGGGGCAAGCTTCACTTTCACGATCGGCGCCACTTATCATGCCCTGGAGGCACGCGCGGATACCTCTAAAGGACAGTGGCATCTGCCACATTTCAACTGGGCGGCGATTGATGAAATAGCATTGCCCGAGGGCTGCAAGCTCGTTGGTGTGGAACTTCTCGACGAGGCCATCGACCTGCCGAGCTTTCGTCATCCCATGCGCGCGGCTTACGTTTTGGGACCGGAACAAGGTTCGCTTTCACAAGGACTTACCGAGCGATGCGATCATATCGTCAGAATTCCGACCCGCTTTTGCGTCAACGTTGCCATGGCCGGAGCTATCGTGATGTATGACCGGGTGCGGAGCATGGCGCGCTTTGCTGAACGGCCGACCAGAGAAGGCGGCCTCAAGACCGTCGGAGCCATTCCGCGCCGTAGCGGTGCGTAGAATGGGCGGAGAGGATGACAGGCGCCGCAATTGGCGCTTATGCTGGCTGCAACTAAATCTGACACGGCCTAGGGAGCCCCATGAGCAAAGCTCGCAACTATCTCATCGCCGCCGCTTCGGTCCTCGCCATAAGCGCGTTGCTCGTGACGTCCACTACGGCGCAGACGGTTAATCTTGTCGAGCGCTCGGGTGCGTGGAGTATATACGCTGACACGGGCACACCTAAGAAAGTCTGCTTTGCAGCCTCGTCGCCGCAAGCGGTCGAGCCCATCGGGGCCAACCGCGGCTCCATCTTTTTCTATATCTCGGCCTGGCCCAAAGACGGCATCAAGGCAGAGCCCAGCGTGAAGCTGGGCTACCCGATCAACACTGAAAAGGCCGTCACGGTGACGATCGGAACCGACGTCTTCAAGCTCTTCTCCAAAGAGCAGCACGGGTTTGTTGCCGATCCTTCCGAAGAGCTAAAGCTGATCGACGCTTTAAAAAAGGGATCGACGGCAATGGTGCGGGCCACCTCGACCCGGGGCACAAACACAATCGACACCTACTCACTTTCAGGGATCTCCAAAGCCTTGGAGAAGTTGACCGCCACCTGCCCGTGAGGCTTAGCGACTTGAGCCTGCTCGTTCGCGCTTGCGCAGCTCGATGTAGAGCGCGCCTTCGCCGCCATGCCGTGCAGTAGCCGACGCGAAGCTTATGACAATAGCGCGCAGTTGAGGCTCGGCTAGCCAGCCCGGTACGTTGCGTTTGATTACGCCGCGCTCCTCCTCGCGCAGCCCGGCATACTCGTACGCCTCCGAACTAGCACGCGGCGCGGTTCCCTTACCGGTGATGACGAGCACCCAGCGCTGCCCTTTGGAATGCGCGCTGAGCAGGAAGCGGCCCAAGGCCGAGTGGGCTTCGCTCTGGCGCATACCGTGCAAATCAATACGCGCCTCGATTTCGATCCGGCCGGACCTAATCTTGCGCGCCTTACGGCGATCAAGTTGAGAAAGCGGCGGGGCTGATTTCGCGTGCGCCTGCCGCGTCGAAGGCCCCGGTGCGGAACGTTCAGCCGTGCGTTTCGAAGCCGGCTTCTGAGACGCTTCTGGTTGCCGTGGAGACTTGTCCGACGTGTTCTCGTGCCCAACCTGGACGCGCGCCTTCTTTTTTTTCAGGGGTTGTAGATTGTTTGCGGTTCGCTCCCAAAGGGAGCGTTCCTCTTCGGAGAGGTGCTGCTTGCCGCTACCGCGCTTGCGAGCCGGCTTGCTCAGCGCGCGGCCTTCTTGATCTTTGTCCATGGAAGGCGTTCGCCGGGTTGCGCGGCGTGCTTTGTTGTGTCGGGTAGGAGCACGAAAAAGTTGCCGGGGTGATTGGTGATTCCAGCCAGCCGGCCGGCCTTGTCACCGGAGCCGTAGTAGATATCGCCGCGCTCCGGTCCCTTAATCGCTGAGCCGACGTCTTGCGCGATCATTAGGCGGGAGAACCCGCCCTTCTTGCTGGCCTGTTTCAATTGGGGCGCGGAAACGAAAATTGGGGTGCCAAGGGTATGATAGGCGGTGTCCACGGCTAGACTCCGTCCCGACGTCAGCGTGACGGACATAGCACCCAATGCACCTTCAGCTTCCGGGCCCCGAAGCTCGCGGAAAAAGATGAAGGACGCATTCTTCCACATGACCTTCTGGCCGCGAGCGCGATCGGCGCGTAGCCATTTTCTCAAGGATTGAAGGGAAACCTTGTCGGCTGGGAATTGGCCCGTTCTGACCAGATACTTGCCAATCGACGAATAGGGGTGGCCGTTCTTGCCATCATATGAAATGCGGATCGACTTGCCGTTCGTCAAATCGATGCGGCCAGATCCCTGGATGTGCATGAAAAACGCGTCGACGGGATCTGCCAGGTAAAGCAATTCCAGGCCCTGACCCGCCAGCGCACCGCGCTCGATCCGGTCGCGTGTCGGATAAGGGACCAGACCGGAAGCCGTCTTGCGCATGTGGGTAAAACGGTGCCCCGTTGCGCCACGCTTGGTCTCGGGCACGACATTCACGAGATCGGGCGGGCGGCGATAAATTGGGGTTTTAAAGCGACCGTGGGGCTTGCGGGCGCCCTTTAACACCGGCTCGTAGTACCCCGTCAGAATACCGTTGCCGGCCTTGTGCGCCACATGATGGGGCACGAACTGGGCTTCGAAAAACGCCCGCGCGGTTGCCTTGGTCGGATTCTTGAGTGCTTTGGCCGCGCGGCAGGCCGTCACCAACGCGGCGAGCGACGCCTTGCTGCCCTTCGACGTGGCGCCGCGAGCCTCAACCATCTGATCGCACGATTTTAAGAAGGTCTTGAACGCGGCCAGATGGTCGTCGTCTTGCCAGCCCGAGAGATCGGCAAAGGTCGCCGGCTTCAATGTCACTTTGCCCATGGCCATTTTGGACCGAGAAGAACTCCCCCCTGGCGCGGCATGCGATAGAGGCACTGTGGCAGCCAAAGCAACCACGGTAACCGCGATTGCGGCTAGTTGCCGCCATCTCGCACATTGAACCGCAACACGAGCCAACTAGGTTCCCTCCCTCGCTCGTTCACCCCCTCGAGCCATCCTGCATCTAACACTCGACTAAGCGGGAGACTGTGTTTCGACCAGCCGCCAATTCGGATTGGCGAGGGCCTGCTCCGTCGAGATGTCGCGGCTGAAGGTCCAGATGTCGGTGACTTCCTTGATGCGTTGCGGGTCGCCCGTAATGATGGCGCCGGCACGATCGCGTGTTGCTGAAATGAGCTGGCTCACGAACCGGATGGTGACGCTGGCGATGCCGCTCTTCACATCTGATTCCAAGATATCCGCCTTGTTGATGCCAACGAAGCTCTGATCGATCTGCTCACCGCGATCCTCGCGGTCAGACATGGCGCGGGTGAATCCATCAAAGACGTCTTTGCTCAGCAGGCCCTTGAGAAGCTTACGATTCCCCTCGGCAAACGCCGTGACGATCATCTCGTAGGCCTGGCGTGCACCTTGTACGAAGGATTCAGGATCGAAGGCAGAATCGCGTTTGGCGATCTCCAGAAGCCCGCGCCGTACCTCTGCATTAACGCCAGGAAACGCCTTAATGCGTTCCTCTGCGTCGGCCGCGGCTACGTCCTGCCCTGCGTCAGGCCCGGCGTGATCGCGGTCGCGGCGCGGCAATGTGACCACATTGTCGCTGGGAGAGGTGCGGGCGCCTTCCTGGCGCCGCTGGGCCCGGTAGCGCTCGATGCGGGCCTCCTCATCGCCCGTGCGCCTGCCCAAGACGCTTCTCAGCTTCCACACCACGACGACCGCGACGATGATCGAGATTAGTGTGAAGAAATCAATCTTCTCCATTGAGGGTTGCCTTCCTGGCGATCAACGGCGTGACTGGATTCTAATGATACATATATGATCGCGCTGCAGGCGCGGCCCAAGCTCTAAAGCGTACCATGGGCCTCAGACCTGATCCGCTATCATGGGCTCAGGGTGGTCGCACCTTGCAAATTACGGCACAAACGCCCCAAAGCCAACCCGATTGAGGGGCTGATTGGCACCTTGATATTATAGACGATTAATATTCACCCGCGAGTACGCCCTATGCTGTCCTCTATGCGCTTCGCCCTACTACTGGTCTTCATCGCGTTTCCGCTCCTCGAGATCGCACTTCTTATCAGAGTTGGGCAAACGATTGGTGTCTGGCCCACGATCATGATCCTCATTGCCGCGGCCGTGCTGGGCATAATCGTCATACGTCAGCAAGGCCTTTCCATGGTAAGCCGTGCTTTTGCGGCCATGAACGAAGGCAAACCACCGATTGGGCCGGTTTTTGACAGCTTCGTCGTTATCTTGGCCGGCTTCCTACTGATGATTCCTGGTTTGTTAACCGACGCGGCGGGCCTGTTGCTGCTCGTCCCGCCGGTACGCCGGAGAGCGATTAACTGGGCCACCTCGGGTCTTTTTGCCACGTCTGACGGGACAGGCTCGCAAGCAAAGCGGGCAGAGCGACGCACCGTGATCATCGAAGGCACTTACGAACGTTTGAATGACACTCCGCGTAAGCCGGAGAAAAACGAGTAGGCACTGCCAGACGCAGGCATGGCGAAAGACCGCTTCGGCGTGTTAGTGAGTGCGAATCGCGCCCCAATGTTACGGATCATTTTCAATGGCAACCGACGGAAAAGAAACAAACGGCAAGTTGGCTAAGCAAACAAAGGAAGACGCTCAGCCCGCCCAAGTGCAAGTCGTTGGTCAGTACATTAAGGATCTCTCCTTCGAAAATCCGAATATCACCAAGCTTCTCAGCGAGCCGGGTGACAACCCCAACATCAAGATCACAGTGAACGTGAGCTCAAACAGTGCGGGCACCGATCTGTATGAAAGCGCGATCGACTTCAACGCCCAGGCAACCAATAAGCACGGCGTCATCTATGAGCTTGAGCTCGTTTACGCTGGCCTCTTCAAGCTCAAGAACGTGCCTCAGCAATCGCTACAGCCGTTTTTGCTGATCAACTGTCCGTCGATCCTGTTTCCCTTCCTGCGCCGTATCGTGGCCGATATCTCGCGCGAAGGCGGATTTCCGCCGCTTTTGTTGGACCCCATCGACTTCGCCACGCTGTTCATGCGCCGGCAGCAGGAGCTGGCGGCACAACAAAGTGGAAGCGCGCCCAAGAACTGATCGCCGACGATTATGTTTGCTATCCGCGCCGGATGCCTGCCCCCAGGTAACGGGGCCACAATGCATTGGCACCCAGCGTCTCGACGAATGCGCGATGCTCAGCCTCGGCTTCGGCGGTCAATCGAGACTCAAGCGGCGTGGACCGTTGCTTGACCCTGCGCCTGCGAGCCGCCCCCATCTCAGATTCGCCCGCGGCACCCACAGCCAAACCCAGTGCGGCCTGACGCACACCAAGCAGCTCGATGTAAACTTCCGCGAGCAGGAGGGAGTCCTTGAGCGCGCCATGCTTTGTGCGCTTTGAATTGTCGATGCCGTATCGCTTGCACAGCGCATCTAGGCTATTGGGACCCGCCGGATGCCGGCGCCGCGCGAGCTGTAACGTGCAGGTCACACGGTCCATGGTGATCGCGGGAAGCGAGATTCGCCCCAACTCGGCGTTTAAGAAACCGATGTCGAAGCTCGCGTTGTGGATGACGAGCGAGTCTTCGCCGATGAAGTCGAGGAATTCCTCGGCAACATGAGCAAAGAGCGGCTTGTCTTCCAGGAATGTGCCCGACAGGCCATGCACGGCGACAGCTTCGGCCGGCACGTCGCGCTCGGGATTGATGTAACGATGAAACTCGCGCCCGGTAGGAATGCGGTTCAAGAGCTCGACACAGCCGACCTCAATCAGCCGGTCACCGCTCTTTGGGTCGAGCCCTGTCGTCTCGGTGTCGAGAATGATTTCGCGCATGGCCCGCCTTTTCCCAGATGCGTCAGATGGCACTCAAGCCCAGAATTCAATAAACGCGCGGGCGTCACGGTGTTCCAGATTCGCAATAATAGTATCAAGTGCGGCGCGGCTGGCGGCAATTTCGCCGCTTGTGTCCACAACGAAGTCGGCGCGCGCGCGCTTCTCCGCGTCTGGCATCTGACGTGCCAGCAGGCTTCCGAGCTTTTCACGGGTCATGCCAGGCCGTTTCATAAGGCGTTGGCGTTGCAGCTCGGGTGGTGCACTCACAACGATGGTTGTGTCGACCTTCGCGTCGGCGCCGGTCTCGAACAGTAATGGGATCTCAAGCACGGCCATGCGCACACCGCGCGCCGCTTCTTCTTGCAGGAACCTACGCTCTGCCTCGCGCACCAGAGGATGCACGACAGCCTCGAGTACCGCTAAGCGCTCCGGATTGGTCATCACGGCCATACCGAGCTTGCTGCGATCAACTTTGCCCTGCGACGTCGTGCCCGGAAATTCTTTCTCGATGAGTGGAACGGCGGCACCTTCATACAGCGCGTGCACCGCGGCGTCGGCATCAAAAACGGGCAACCCCCGGCTTCGCAAATGCACTGCCGCTGTCGATTTGCCCATACCGAGGGATCCAGTGAGGCCAATGATAAGCATTAGCCTCCCTCGATGTCGCCAACAATGAGGTTTCTCAGCTCGTCCGTCACCTCAGGGCGTACGCCAAACCATTTCTCAAAACCAGGTACGCCCTGATGCAAAAGCATCCCCAAGCCATCGACTGTACGCAGGCCTTGGGACTTTGCCTTGCGCAGCAGCTCCGTCTCTAACGGCACATAGACGATATCGGACACAACGCATTCAGGATCGAAACCCGCCAAATCGAAGTCGAGCGTGCCGACACCATTCATGCCGATGGTCGTCGTGTTGACGAGCACGGCGGAGTCGCGCGAGCCTGCTTCGCGCTCCGACCAATCGAGCACCTTTACGCACGACCCCAACTGCTGCGCTAACGTCTCGGCCCGGGCGCGCGTGCGATTAAAGACGCGGATCTCACTCACACCTGCGTCGAGAAATCCGAATACAATCGCCCGCGCCGCGCCGCCCGCGCCAAGAATGGAAACTGGCGCATCGCGCCGATCCCATCCAGGAGCCTGCTGGCTGAGATTGGTCATATATCCGTAGGTATCAGTATTGGCGGCAACGAGTTTGCCATCAGACAACCAAAGCGTATTGGCTGCCGAAACCGCTTTCGCAGAATCTTCTCTTTCGTCGGCGGCAGAGAATGCGGCTGCCTTGTGGGGCACCGTCACGTTGCATCCGACGTAGCCATTGGCACGAAGCGACCGCAAGAAGTCGGCAACCGCTTCGGGTGCAACAGCCCGCTTTGTGTAGGTGCCATCGATTCCATACTTCTTGAGCCAGTAGCCATGCAGCAAGGGCGAGCGGGAATGCTCCACGGGCCAGCCTATGACGCAAGCGTGTTTCATTGAGCAATGACGCCTCGCGCCCGTAGTTCTTCGAGTACTGGCAAAAGTGGCAGACCAAGAACCGTGAAATAGTCGCCTTCTAAGCGCTCAAATAACTGCACCCCTAGGCCTTCCAGCTCATAGGCGCCAACCGATTGGCAAATGCGGTCGCCTGCGCGCACCAGGTAATCATCGAGAAAAGCGTCCGAGAAATCACGCATAAATAGCCGCGCGGTTTCTACGCGTGACCATATGACGTGACCATCTTCGGCAAATGCCACCGCCGAATGGAGCTCGTGCTCACGCCCGCGTAGTTTCAACAACGTCGCGCGTGCGGCCGCTTGATCTTTTGCCTTGGTCAGCAATTCCGGACCGAAGGCCAACACTTGATCACCTGCAACGACGAGCGAGCCGCCATGCCTGCCGCTCACATCCTCGGCCTTTGCGCGCGCAAGGGCCTCCGCAATATGCGCGGGCGCAACCGACTTTTTCTCCGCCAGCAGGGCATTGCGTAAGGCAAGCTCGTCGAGATCCGCCGGGTCGACCGTGAACGGGACGCCGGCCGCCGCCAACATTTCACGACGCGCCCGGCTTGCCGAGGCAAGTACAATTTCGCGTGATCTATCCGTCGCTACCATGTACGGCCTCGGCCTCTTGTGCGCGTTGATCATGCAAGAGCTTTATGATCGTTGCCGCAGATTCTTCGATCGAGCGGCGCGTTACATCAATCACCGGCCAGCGGTACTTAGCGCAGATGCGCCGCGTGTGGGCAATTTCAACAGTGATACGATCGCGATCCGTGTAGTCGTCCAGATCACGGTCCGATAAAAGCATCGCGCGGTGACGGCGAATCTCTGCAATGCGATCAGCGCTGGCCACAAGACAAACGATGAAGGCTGAGTGCGGCTTTGTCAGTTGTTCGGGTAATGGGACCGAGGGTATCAGCGGCACGTTGGCGGTCTTATAGCCGCGTTGGGCCAAGTAGATGCTGGTCGGCGTCTTGGATGCGCGCGAAATGCCAAGGATGATGATGTCGGCCTCATTAAGGTCGTCGGGCAGGTGTCCATCATCGTGCGCCATAGTGAAATTGAGCGCGTCGATACGCTGGAAATATTCCGCATCGAGGACGTGTTGGCCGGCAACAGTTGGCGTTCGTGACGCGCC
>JAUWCP010000165.1 GCA_030609245.1 Hyphomicrobium sp. | reverse complement strand
GGGCAGAACGTGGTTGGCCGACGGCGAAACTATGATTTCTGTTTTTCTCGTGATGGGTATAGGTCGTGGGCGTAGATGTTATCGCAATGTGTGCGCGCACCGTCTTCTATTGCGTTGGGGAAAAACGATCGAGCATGACGGCTGGCCTCGACAGAATCGCCCCGGGAGGCGTTGTCCGCATGGCTCGGTGTGCGCTTCGTCTTGCCCCGGAGGCGTGGCCCTTTGCCGTGCGACACGCCGATGAGATCGCCGAGTACTGGGAGCAGCAGAGATCGGTAAGTCCAAAGCTCTATGACGGTGTGGTGCATCTGTTGCGTACGTGCATGTTTGAGCACAACGTATTCACCGCCACCCTTCTACGCAGCGACTTCAAGAGTTTTCTCTACTGGCGTGCACTGGGCTACCCCGAGGCAGGTGTGCGTGATGGTTTTGGCTCTGTGGTGATCCGCTCCGCAGAAGGGCATGTGCTGCTGGGCCGTCAAACGGCAGGTAACGTCAATCAAGGGCTCGCCTATCCACCAGGCGGGTTCATCGACGAGCGTGACGTACGTGCGGGAGTGGTCGATATAGATGCTGGTACGGCACGTGAGTTGCACGAAGAAACCGGGATGATGCCAGACGAATTTGCGCGCGCACCGGGCTACCTCGTCACGACGTCGGGCCCTCATGTTTCGATCGCTGTCGAATGGCGCAGCGCTCTGCCGAGCGATGCGCTCAAAGCTCACATCCTCAATTACGTACGCCGGCAGCCGGAAGCTGAGCTTGCCGATGTCGTGATCGTGCGCAGCCGTAGTGATATCGACGCGCACACGATGCCGGGCTATGCCACCGTTTTGTTGAGTGCGCTTTTAGCTGCTTGACCCGGCGTGCGCTTGCGTCAGAGTGCGCCCACTTCACCAGGGGGCCCGCTTCATGCCGTTGCAGTTTCACACGCTCGATGTTTTCACCGATCGCCGTTTTGGCGGAAACCCGCTTGCGGTGGTGCATGAGGCGGATGGGCTGACCTCAGAGCAGATGCAGCAGATCGCGCGGGAGCTCAGCCTCTCCGAGACGGTGTTCGTACTGAAAGCCGACAATCCGGCACATTCTGCGAAGGTCCGGATTTTCACGCCTGAATGTGAGGTGCCCTTTGCCGGTCACCCGACTATCGGGACGGCGATCCTGCTTGCCGAACTGCGTACACCGATTGTGAACGGAGAGTGCGACGCCATCATCGCGCTGGAACAGCCGATCGGGATCGTGCGGGTCGGCGTGCGATTGCGTGCGGGAGAGGCGCCCTTTGCCGAGTTCGACGCCCCCAAGCTGCCGGAGAAGACCGGCACGCTCGTATCGCGCGACCGCCTTGCCGACGCAATCGGCTTGCTTCCGCGCGAGATCGGGTTCGAAAATCACACCGCTTTGCGCTTCTACTCGGGCAACACATTCGCATTCATTCCCGTTGCAACCCTTGAAGCGATGACCAAGTTCCGCATCAACGGCGCGCACTGGTCCCAGGTCTTTCCCGAAGACGAGGTTGACGGGGTCTACCTCTATACGCGCCAGTGCGTACATAAGGCGTCTGCGTTCCACGCGCGCATGTTCGCCCCAAAGTTCGGCATTACCGAGGATCCCGCCACGGGATCGGCGACCGTCGGATTCGCCGGCGTGGTCAACGAATTCGACGATCTGCCCGACGGGGCGCATAAGCGCGTGATCGAGCAAGGCTACGAGATGGGACGCCCCAGCACCATCGTGCTGACTTTGGTTGTCGAGGGGGGTGGCCTCGATATCGTGCGAATCGGGGGTAACGCGGTGCGGGTCGCGGAAGGCAGCTTGCACACTTAGGCCGCGCTGAGCAGTGTGCCGGCCCTACAAATGTGCGCCCTGGGCCAGCCGCGGCTTGCAATTCGTCAACCCTTTAGGCTTATTTGATTATCGATCAGCCTAGCCGATCGGGTCCAAATGTATTAGTAGAAAACGCTATGCGCCAGCCGATCACCAGTTTTGGCCTCATTAAGAGCCGCGCGGGAAAATTCCGCTGCGCTCTCCCGGCGCGCGCCCATCGGCTTCTTACCCTCCTCCTTATAAGCCCCTGAGCCGTGGCTGTCCCGGGACGAACCGGGACAGGCGCTCAGGGGATGAAAAGTTGAGAGAGCCGATGGATGAATGCCAGCTCCGAAGGGAGGCTGGCCGAAGGGAAAGACAAGACCGATGAGCACCAAATCCGATAAGCCCGAGGCCGCGAAGGCCAACGCCGACCGGGTTCTGATCTTCGATACGACGCTGCGCGATGGGGAACAGTGCCCCGGCGCGACCATGAACTTCGAGGAAAAGTTGGAGGTGGCCGACTGCCTCGACGCGCTGGGTGTCGATATCATCGAGGCCGGTTTTCCAATTGCCTCGGACGGCGACTTTGAGGCTGTGAGCGCGATTTCCAAGCGCGTGAAGAAGGCGACGGTCGCCGGTCTTGCGCGGGCAATATTTGCCGATATCGATCGCGCCGGCGAGGCCGTGCGCCACGCGCAACGCGGCCGCATCCACACGTTCGTGTCGACGTCGCCCATTCACCTTGCGCATCAGATGCGCAAGACCGAGGCCGAAGTTCTGGAAATCATCACCGCGACCGTGACGCGGGCGCGCAACCTCGTGGAGGATGTCGAGTGGTCGGCGATGGACGCCACGCGTACGTCAATTGACTATCTGTGCCGTTGCGTGGAAGCGGCAATCAAGGCAGGCGCCACGACCATCAACCTGCCCGACACTGTCGGCTACGCGACGCCGGAGGAATACGCTGGCATGTTCCGCGCCGTGCGCGAACGCGTGGCTCAATCCGACAAGGCGATCTTCTCCACACACTGCCACGACGATTTGGGGCTTGCCGTGGCGAATTCGATCGCGGCCATGGCGGCGGGCGCTCGGCAGATCGAATGCACGATTAATGGCATCGGCGAACGTGCCGGAAATGCGGCGCTCGAAGAGGTCGTCATGGCGATGCGTACGCGCCGCGACTTGCTGCCGTATGATTACGGGATCGATACCACGCTGCTGTCGCGGGCTTCAAAGCTTGTGTCGGCGGTGACCAATTTCCCCGTTCAGTACAACAAGGCTATCGTCGGCCGCAATGCGTTTGCGCATGAGAGCGGCATTCATCAAGATGGCATTCTGAAGTACCAGCAGACCTACGAGATCATGACGCCGGAGTCTGTGGGCGTCAGTAAGAGCTCGCTCGTCATGGGGAAGCATTCCGGGCGCAACGCATTTCGTAGCAAGCTGAAGGAGCTTGGCTATGAGCTGGGGGAGAATGCGCTTGAGAATGCGTTCTTGCGCTTCAAGAGTCTGGCCGACCGAAAGAAGCAAATCTACGACGAGGACATCGAAGCCATCGTTGATGAGGGCATCGCCCATATGCATGATCGCATGAAGGTCGTGGCCCTGACGGTCATTGCCGGCACCATGGGACCGCAATCGGCCACGCTGACGCTCGACATCGAAGGCACGGAGCACACTGTGCAAGCAATCGGCAACGGCCCGGTAGATGCAACCTTCAATGCCATAAAGATGCTGGTACCGCACGAGGCCAAGCTCGACCTCTACCAGGTGCACGCCGTGACGGAAGGCACCGACGCCCAGGCCAAGGTCACAGTACGACTAGAGGAAGGTGGCTACATGGTTACCGGGCGCGGGGCCGAAACGGACACGTTGGTCGCCTCGGCACGCGCATACGTCTACGCGCTCACGCGCCTCATGGTTAAGCGGCAGAAAACTGCCCGGGTCCAACAGGCGATCTAGGTTGTTTTGCTCAAAGGGAATGCAACGGCCGTGCTTACCTTAGGCAAGCACGGCCGTTGCTTTCTGTCGTGCGTTGGCTTCACTCAACAGACGGTTTAAGTCTCTTGATGGGTCGGCCGGCACAAGAGTTGCTCTCAGTTATGAGACCGGGGTTATGAGACCGGGCAGGGCTGCGTCTTGAGCTTGGTGTACGTGATGGGTGGCCCGCCAGAGTGTGCGAGTGGAGAATGCAGCTGGGTGTAGCGACCGCTTTTTCTGATGATATTGCCATAGACCTGGGCACGGCGAATACGCTTGTCCATGTGGCCGGGCGCGGCATCATCATTGATGAGCCATCCGTCATCGCCGTGCATCCGTTTCGCGGTGGGCGCGAGCTGCTGGCCGTCGGGCGTAAAGCCAAGCTGCTGGTGCGCCGGTCGCCTGAGAAGATTGAGGAGGTTCACCCGCTGCGCGACGGTTTCATTGCCGACTTCGTCGCGACCGAGGAGATGCTGCGCCAGTTCATCAAGCGCGCCAAGACGATGTTGGGGTTTCGCCGCCCGCGCATCCTGATCTGCGTACCGGCGGGCGCAACGCCAGTGGAACGGCGCGCAGTTTACGACACGGCAATGTCGTTGGGCGCGCGCAAGGTCTACCTCGTTGCCGAGCCGGTGGCGGCCTCTCTGGGCGTGGGACTTTCGGTCGAAGAAGGCACGGCCTTGATGGTTGTCGACGTCGGTGGCGGAACGACAGATATTGCCGTGCTCGCGCGCGGCGTCGTTATTGCTGCGCGCACGCTGCGCTGCGCTGGCAACGCCATGGACGAGGCGATCATTCGCTACGTGCGTCGCAAGCATAACCTGCTTATCGGCCGGGAAAATGCAGAGCGCATCAAGATCGAGGCCGGAACTGCGCTTGCTAAGCTCAATGGTCGGGCGGCCGAGGTTCATATGCGCGGACGCGACGTGCGCTCCGGTCTCGCCAAGATGGCGGTTCTGACACCCAAAGACATTGCAGCGGCGCTTTCTGAGCCGATCGACGTAATGGCCGACTTTATCGAGCGCGCCCTAGAAGATCTGCCCCCCGACGTGATGAGTGAGATCACCCTGCGCGGCATCTATTTAACGGGCGGGGGCGCAATGCTCGACAAGCTCGACGTCGCGCTCTCGCGTCAAGTGGGGATCAGGGTTCGCGGTACACAGAGCCCGATGCATTGCGTCGTCAAAGGTTCCGCGATGGTGCTTTCCGAGCTGGGGCAGCGCGAGCACTTGCTGATGCGGCCATAGGCGTGGTGGTTGGGCGAGCGCCGGACGCGATTGAGGCGTGCCGAGGGGGTTGGTGCGCTGGACAGGCCCGTGCCGGGATGATAGACGCAACTCATTACTGGGGCTCGCGTAGCGGGCCCCTTTGCCGTCGTGGCGCATGGGCGCCGGGCAGCCGTCGGATACGCGGCACGGGTGTATAGCTCAGTTGGTAGAGCAGCTGACTCTTAATCAGCGGGTCGCAGGTTCGAGTCCTGCTACACCCACCAATTTTTCAACAAAAACAATAGCTAAGACCGAATCTGGCAACGTTGTTGCCACGGCATCAAACCTATAAATACCTATGAATTCATGGACCCAAGCCGTGACACGTGACGTGGCGTCTGTTTCCTAACGAGAGACACAGAAGGCCCGCAGGGTTTGAAATAAGAGGAGGGTTATTTTGAGCAAAGCAAAACTTAGCGTGGTTGTTTTTGGTCTGTACCTGATTTTTGTTGTTGGGCTTGGTTTTATGTTCGTCCCACATATTCTGCTGAACCTGTTTGGATTAAGTTCCGGGGATGATTTCTGGGTTCGCTTTGCTGGAATGCTTGCCACAATTATAGGCGCTTATTACTTATTGGCC
>JAUWCP010000185.1 GCA_030609245.1 Hyphomicrobium sp. | reverse complement strand
GGCCAATAGAACCACCAGACTTGCGGCGTGAGGATCAGATTGACCGCGAGCAGCACCAGGTTCACCGCGACATAGAGGAAGAGGTGAATGAGAAAGGCTCGCATCTTTGGGTCGTTGAAGATGCGCTCGCGCCGGTGCGTCATCTGCAACAGCAGCGCGACATCGTGGGCCGCGACGGCGATGCCCCAGCCAATCAGCACCCAAACAAACCAGAGGGTCATCGGATTCGTCAGCAGATTGATGCCGGCAAGCACGGCAAGCACCACGACGAAGGCCCAGAGGTGAATGAGAAAGGCTCGCATCTTTAGGTCGTTGAGCATGCTTGAAGTTCCATAAAACGCGCTTACCGGTGGCTCGCGCAGGCTAGCCTCCAACTACTCTCAGCAGGATATTGCGGAGTGGCTTGTTCGCGAAGGCTGTGCGCTCGATTTCATCCGATACTCAAACCTAGAAAATCTGCTGTCCCCGCGAAAGCGGGGACCCAGCAGCCCTAAGCGTGATGCGCCGAGACGGCCTTCGTCACCTCGCCGGTGACGTCTTGCGCCATGGCGCTTGAAATGTCGCCAAGCGCCAGCATGCCGACGAGCTTGTCCGACTCGTCGAGCACGGGCAATCTGCGAATCTGCTTGCTTTCCATGATGCGCACGGCGTTTTCCGCCTCGTCGCTCGCCTGGCAGTAGACGAGGCCGGGCGTCATCACGTCCTTGGCCGTGAGCTTGGCAACGTCCTTGCCGCTACCGAAGGCGCGTAGCGTTATGTCCCGGTCGGTGATCATGCCGAGCGGCTTGCCAATCTTCTCGCAGACCGGAACGCAGCCGATGTCATGCTCGCGCATTTTCGCGGCCACCGCCGCAAGCATGGCGTCAGGCTCGACGCTGACGACGCCCTTATGCATCACGTCTTTGACCTTCATGATTTTCTCCCTTGCCCCGCCACGCCGTCGTCCCTGTCGCAACTTCACGCGTCTCTACCTGAATTGAACCATTCTTGAAAATGGCAAACCTGCGCCCGCCGATCGTGCCACTCCTAATAATTCTCCCCGATGGGATGCTGTTCGGGAAACGCTGTGGACTGATTCGAAATTGTTATTACAGAATCAACGTTATTCAATTTTGCTAATTCTACCCGACATTCCCCAGACGATCAGGGATCGGCGTGAACGCTAGCATTCTGCTGGGATACACGGAAGCCATAAGGCGGCGTCTGCACGGCTTTGGATGTTGGTCGCGGAGAGACAAAGACCTTGTCCAGGTGCTAGCGACAGTCTCGTCGAGGGCGCAAACGTCTCAGCCTGTGGGCATAGGCCGATCCGAACTTCAAGGCCCAGCGGCGGATCGTTTCACAGGTGACGTCGATACCCCGCTCCGAGAGCAGGTCCTCGATGTCCCGATAGCTCAGAGAAAACCGGAAATAGAGCCACACCGCATGTTGGATAATTGAACCCGGGAAACGGTGGCGGCGATAGGAGATCTGTTTCATCTGCGGAAGCTACCGCACCAACCCAGACGGAGCCACTTGGTTAAACGTGACAATGCCGGTATGCCGGCCTTGAGGCGGATCAAGGCCCGCTCCGGCAGGAGGCAGATGTTCACCCCATCCACCGACTATCGAGACCGGGTGCTGATGATGGGCTTAACCGATATCGACTATGTGCTGCGCAAGCTGGACTGGATGCGCGCTGAGCGAATTTGGCCGAACGGCTTGCGTTATCTTTGGACCGACGCGTTCGGGCTGGTTCTGTTCGTCTCACTCTATCAGGCGCTCGAGGAGGAGCGGTATCTCGACGAGGCCGAGCAGCTGGTCGCGGACGTGGATCGCGTGCTCGGACGCGAGCGCGGCATCCGTATTGGTGAGGAGTCCGACCGAGATGGACAATATTTTCACTATCTCGCCATGTGGCTCTTCGCGCTTGCCGTGTTGGGACGCTTCCGGCCAGCTTACAAAGAACGTGGTGTCGCGCTCGCGCGCGCGATCCACGATCCTTTCGTGGTGCCGGACCGCGGCGTGATCTGGAAAATGCAGGAGGATTTGAGCGGGCCTTATCCCGGCTACGGCTTCGGTGCGCTCGATGCCTTTGACGGTTATGTCTCATACCGCCTGTTGGATGAGCAGGCGCTCGCCCGCGAGATCGGCGAGATGCGGACACTCATCGAACAGACCGCCGAAGACCTCGCGATCACGCAAGACCTCGGTCTCGGCATGATGTTATGGCTGACGCAGTTCTTTCCCGAGGAGGATTGGGCCGTGCGGCAACGGTCACGCTCGCTCGCCGTGCTCGATCAGATGTGGCAGGAGGAGGGCTATTTCGCCCGCGAGCCCTATCTGCCGCAGACACGCTTTGCCTTCACCAATTATGGTGTCTCGATCGGCTTGCAAGCAGCCGGCGCGTGGCCCGAGCGGGTGGAGCGGCTCAATAGCTATTTCGAGACCCACCAGTCAGGTGACGAATACGAACGCGCCGCCATCACCCACGTGATGGCCTGCAATTCGCACTTTCCCGGGCTGCTGTTGCGGTAACCGGGCGAAGGGTAGGCCTGTACCGAGCCGCCTCAGGGGCATTGTCAGACAAACCTGAACGGGCCTGCGAAGGGTGCTAGTCTGAGGCGTTCAGGCCGCCAGCTGACGCCACTCGGCCAGGGCGGCAGAACGGCGCAGTCAAAAAGCACCCTGATCGTTTACAAGGGTGATTGGACTGGAGAAGATCTGAAGCGCTATCCGTTCATTGGCACCGCTTAACCTGTACGCCGCATCAACAGCCGTCAAAACCTTCTGCCCGAGATTTCGATGCGAATCGCCACTTTCAATCTCGAAAACCTCGGTACGTACCAAAAGGGGGCCTCCTTTGAAAATCGCGCGGCCGTGCTGCGCCCACAGCTCGACCGGCTCAAGGCGGATGTCCTCTGCCTCCAGGAGGTAGACGCGCCAAAGGTCCGCGGTACGCGGCGCGCGGTGTATCTCGAGCGCTTGCTTCGGGGCACGTTCTATGCGGAGCATTGCTTGGCTGTCAGTTCTGGTCTGATGGGGACTCGCCCAGCCGATGTGCACAATCTCGCCGTGCTCACGCGCCTGCCTGTGATCGAGGAGCAGACCATTCGGCACACTTTCGTGGAGCCCCTCCGATTCCGCCGCCACACTGCGATTCCGCCCGACGACAATGCAGTTCCGCTTGTCTGGGACCGCCCGCTCCAACACTTAGTCCTCGCAACGCCAGTTGGGCAGCACCTTCATCTGTTCAATGTTCACTTGCGAGCACCTCTTGCCGTCGCCGTGCCCGGGCAGAAGGCAGGGCCATTCTCCTGGACGACGGTTTCGGGCTGGGCTGAGGGATTTTTTGCAGCTGCTGTGAAGCGGGCAGGACAAGCGCTCGAATTGCGGCTCGCCATCGAGCGGGTATTCGATGCTGAGCCTGATGCCGTAATTATTGTTTGTGGTGATTTCAACGCCGAGGACCATGACACTGCGCTTAGACTTGCCTGCGCTGGCGAGGATGACACCGGCTCAGGACATTTGGCACGGAGAGTACTGACCCCAGTTGAGCGGACCCTGCCCACAGACCGGCGTTTTACTGTGATGCATCACGGACGGCCGGAGATGCTCGATCATATTTTGGCAAGCCGCGTGCTGTTCGCCCATCTTACTAATGTCGAAATCCATAATGAGATGCTTGAAGATGAGTTGGTCGCCTACGGTCGCATCAGTCAGCCTCCTGAGTCCCTGCATGCGCCCGTCGTCGCCACTTTTGACCTCGCCTAAAGGCGTCCCCGCGGTTGTCATGGGACCATGGTTGTTTAATTTGAATAACGTTCTCTTGTCACCAAACCTACCGTCTTCGTGAAACCGGGCACCACCCAATGCCCGTCCAGCCTCTGCATCAGTCCAGCAATGGTAGGCGATTTGCCCTGTCCGCCGCCCTCAAGACCGAACGCATGGCCAACCGGGCCTCCCTCGGTCTTGTATTTCTCCCAGGCTGTGGCAAGGGAGCGAATCCAGATCCATGGCACAGCAAAAGTGGTCTCAGGAGGCACTATCCAGTCCTTGTCCAACTGTGTGGCCTTATCGTTGACAAGAAAGCAATTGATGCGCGGGTGGAAGGGAATTGCTCCAACCCATCGGCCATTCCCCGGCCTAAGACTTACGAGGAGTGGCTTAGATACGCCCCGGCGGTGCCCCCTAGTCGAACCACCCAATGAACTGCCAGCAAGAAATCCAAATTGCTAACAGCCCAGAGATTTACCGCTGGCCCGACTCGCCGGGCGCAGTCCTCCTCGGGCTTACGGGGAACCCCGCCGTCTGCTATCGTCCGCGCCGTTCCAGAGTTCATCTGGGGAATGTCGGTTTAGCGATTCGAAAGTCCATTGGAGCTCCCGACCGTCAATGAAAGAAGCAAAACTATGGTACGTCGTTGCAGATGGCGGCCGCGCCCGCTTCGTCGAGCGCGATGAGAACGGCGCCTTCAGAACGATTTTAAGTTTCGTGTCGGCGGATTTGCGTGAAAAGTCCTCCGATCTCGGCAAGGATCGTCCGACCCGCGTGCAAGACAGCGTCGGCCCGGCGCGCCACGCGGTCGAACCGCGCCGCGATCTGCATCAGGCCGCGAAGGGTGACTTCATCCGCGAGGTCGCGGACCAGCTCGATGCCGAGCAGAAGCAGGGGCGTTTCGATGAGCTCGTGCTGGTCGCTCCGCCAGGCGTGCTCACCCAGCTCAAGGATCGGCTAAGCAAGACGGTCGCCAACACGGTGGTGAGAGACTTGCAGAAGGATCTGACCAAGGTGAGGGATCACGAGCTCACCGCGCATCTCGATCCGGGGCGCTAACCACCCATCTCCATCGAGTTGCACTTGAGGCGCCGCTCGTTGGCGCTGCCAGTAGGCCAGGCAAGGCTGCTGTCACGTTATCGAACCGCAGCCGCGTAAATCTGGCGGGCAAGTTTGGGTCACGCCGCGGCCGTCACGGTCTGCCAGGCACTCAATGCCTC
>JAUWCP010000175.1 GCA_030609245.1 Hyphomicrobium sp. | reverse complement strand
AAGCATGCTGTTTATATGCACGACACGCCGGAAAAAGAGCTTTTTGCTCGCTCCTTCCGCGGCGAAAGTCACGGCTGCATGCGCGTTGAGCAGCCGCGCCGACTTGCTGAGATCCTTCTCGCGCATGACAAAGGCTGGTCGGCAGCCAAGGTCCGCAGCATGTTTACCGGCTACACTCGAGACGTGGGCCTCGACAATTACATTCCGGTGCACGTCACCTACTTAACCGCACGCGTTGACGAGAATGGCCGGCTCAAGACTTATGGCGACCTCTATGGCTTGGACAGCCGGGTTGGCTCAGCACTTCTCGGCAGATCGGTGCGATTTGGAACGCCTCGGTATGAGGCTGAACCATCGGCCGGCTACAGCGGACAACCGGTTCGTCCACGCGCCCGCAAAAAGAAGCAGAATCAGGCGCCATCGACGCTTGCCGATGTCATCCAGGGCTTGTTCTCGCCCTAAAGACCGGCAAGTTCGCGGAGCTTGGCGCGCGCGCGTTCGCGATCGCAGGGGAAGTCGCGCGCGATCCACCAGTCCTCGAAGGCTGCGATCACGCGTCCTACCTGCGGACCGGCGGGAATTCCAAGTTCCAGGACATCGGCCCCGCGCACGGGCAACTCAGGCACTTGCCAGCGCTGGGGCAGGGCAACGTGCCAAGTGCGCTTCGCATCATCAGGTGGGTCGCTCGAACACGCCCAGGCCATCAGCGCACCATCGATAAAGGCGTCTGCGCCATGGCGATAAAGGAAAACTTGGGCGGCGCGCTCGTTGGGTCCGGGTTCCAGGGCTGGATCGTGCACGCCCGCGCGCGTCAGATGCGCCGTTTCCGCCGCCGATAGGCGCAGCAGGTTCTGCAAACGCGCTGGCTCCGCTAAGTCCTTATCGTGGGTAAGAGCTGCCAGGCGCAGTATGGGATCGCCTTCGCGTTTGAGTACGGCCTCAATGTCAGCGAGACTTGCAAGCCGCTCAATGTTGGCCGGTTTTTCGATCCAAGGATCTAAAATTCCCGCCGCATCCATGACGCCAAGGGCCTCGACGGCGGCAGGCGCGGCTAAGAGCAGAAGGAGTTCGGTGCGCACGCGTTCGCCTGACAGATTCGCCAATCCGGCTTTTTCCGCGATCGCAGCGGCAAGGCCTTCGGCGTCCGGGACGCCATTTCCGAGCTGTGCCGAGAAGCGGAAGAAACGCAGGATGCGCAAGTAATCTTCGCTGATACGCGCGTGCGCATCTCCGATAAAGCGCACGCGTCGTGCGGTAAGATCGCCGTAGCCGCCAATTGGGTCGTGGACGGTACCATCGGCGGTGCAGTAAAGCGCATTCATCGTGAAGTCACGCCGTAGCGCATCCTCACGCCAGTCGGTAGTGAAGGTGACGCGCGCGTGTCGGCCGAATGTCTCGATGTCCCGGCGCAAGGTCGTCACCTCGAAGGGCGTTTTATGGGCGACCACCGTAACGGTGCCATGCTCGATGCCGGTTGGTACGGCGTGCAGGTTGGCTTTCTTGGCAAGCCGCATCACGTCGTTGGGCAGTGCCGTCGTTGCAATATCAATGTCCTTGACGGGCGTGCCCATCAGCGCGTTGCGCACGGCGCCGCCAACGGCACGCGCTTTGGCGCCTTCGGCGAGCAGGGCTGCGAAGACCGCACGTGTCGCGGGCTCGATCAGCCACTTCGCTCCGGCAAGGCTTGGTAAGCGGCTGTCGTCGTCCGCGCGCGCCATCACGGTTCCTCGCGTCTATTCGATGCGACCGGGCTCGATGCGGCCATCCTTCAAGACGGGCGGGACATAGACCTGCCCGGGCTTGCCGCCGGAGACCGATCCGAAGACCACGAGCGTTGCAATCACGAGTGCCGCGCCAGCAACGAACAGCCAAATGAGCGGGGCATCATCCAGGACGCGCGTTGCACCCGGCTTCTCCTCGCGCGTCATGTAAACGTATGCGATGTAGATGACTGTTGGCAGCAGGAAAAGCAGGATGTTTTCAGCAACGATGCGGATCATGTGGCAAACAACCTTTGGTGCATATTTTTCATGATACCAGCGGTGACGCCCCAAATGTACCGGTCTTGAAACGGCATAGCATGGAACTGGCGCATACTCCCGTGCCAGGCGCGCTCGTGCGTTTGGTGATTTTGCGCATCCAAAAGGAATGCGAGGGGGACTTCGAATACTTCGGCGACTTCGCTTGAGTCTGGGTTCAAACGAAAGCCCTCCCGCACGAGCGCCACGACGGGGAATATGCAGAACCCTGTGCCGGTTAAATAAGGATCGAGGTAGCCGATCGGTTCCACGAAGCGGGCCTCAAGTCCAATTTCCTCTTGCGTCTCCCTCAGCGCCGTTGCAACGGGCCCGTTATCCCCGGCCTCCATCTTGCCGCCGGGAAAGGCGATCTGACCGGCATGGCTTGGCAAGTCCTTGGTTCGTTGGGTGAGCAGCACGGTAAGCTCACTGCGCGACACGATAGGCACCAGAACCGCGGCCGGCCGTGGCGCAGGCTGCTTGAGCCTTTGGGCGGCCAACTCCGGGTTGAGGTCGAAATCGCTCGGCGATCCGAGCTTGGCCCGATCTGGATCGTGCAGGCCGTCGTTTGGCGGTTCCTGGTGCAGGCCACTCAGTGCGAGCGCCCTAAGAGTGCTCTCGGTCAACTGAATAGGAGCGGGTGTGTGTGCGTGTTGCATCGTGCCATCATACTACTCTGGCCGGCGCAAACGTTTAACTTTCAAGCAGAATCAGTGCCATGTGTTGGGCAATCACGATACGGTCAAACTCTCAAGCGAGGGTTCGCCGTCTTTGGAGCATTGCTTCCGGGAGGCTCGCTCGCCGATGTCACGTCTGCCGCGCCTGCTATTCGCCGGCCTCATGGGGCTTGCGCTCATCCTTGCCGCTTCTGCCGCGAATGCGGCGTCAGACAGTGCGTTCCTCGCGACGCTCAATTCAGCACAGCAAAAGGCGTTCAAGCAGTACCGGACTGCCAAGGCAAAGCACGCACGACAGCTCGATGCCTATTGGGCTCAGGTTGTAAGCAAACGCAAAGCGCGACGGCGCAAGAGGTCGAAGCGCATACAGCTTGCGCATAGCGACTACGTTTTAGATTTTCCACCCAAGTTCAAGGGGCCCGGTCTCAGCAAGACTCTTGCGCAGCGCTGGTCGCGGTTTCAAGCCAAGCAGGCAAAGAAAAAGCCGCGGCGCAAATCCCGTTCGCTTCCCGGCATCAGCGATTTTCTTGCCGCCGCCAAGAAGCACTACGGCTTCGTGCCCACACGCATTACCGAGCGCGAGTTCAAACGGCGCTATGCGAGAGAGGCTCTGGTGCTTGGGCTGACCAAGGTGCAGGTGGTGCGCGTATACGCGCTTGAGACTGGTGGCAATGGCACCGCCGATATGCAAGCTGGTATCCATCCCATTACCAAGAAGGGCCGGCCCATTTCCTCAGCGCTTGGCTACGCCCAACTGCTTCACGCCAACACCATCGGCGAGCTTGTGAAGCACGGCAATACGTTCATCAAGCGGTTGCAGAATATGCGTGCTTCCACGCGCGATCCCAAGCGCGCCAGGGAACTCGATAACAAGATCGCGTCGCTAAAGCGTATGATGAAGAGCGCGCGTTCGGTGCCCAATGATTGGTACAAGCATGTTTCGTTCGCGAAGACATCGCGCGGCTACGGCATGCACGCGATCAATCTCGACGGCGACATTGGCCCTTGGCTGCAGTCGGTCAAGCTTAGGGGTCTTAAAGACTTCGCGGCGAGAAAGGGCGTCAAGAATCTGTCCGGCGAAGAGATCGAGTTGATGAACCTTTCCGGTCCGGGGACTGGGTTGGAGATGATGAAGCCAGCAGGGCTGACGGCTCCTACGACAAACTTCTTTTCGCGTCGCGCCTACTACGTGAACAAGATGGTGATGAACAAGACATCGGCAGAGCTTCTGGGTGAGTTCACGCGCCGCATGAACAGTAGCTCAAAGAAGGCGGGCGCGATTGAGTTCGCGCGGGCCTTCGACGAAGTGCGCCAAGCCGAGCTGCCTCGGCGGTGATGGCGGGTTACTTGGCCGCAGTTGTCTTGGCGGGCAGCCAGCCACGCGACGATTGCGCGCAAAGTGCTGCAAGTCAAAAAAACAGAGCGTTTCGATTGCGACGCCGCGCGCCCAGACGACTTCAAGCGGCGGGACGATTGATGTCGATCCCGAGATTTGGTCGGGACGCATCCTTGTTTCCTTCAATTTCTAGGATCGGGGTTCTAAGGGCCATCGTCGGCACGGACAACAGGTCACATAACGCCAATGGTCTTGTCTGCACCCTCAAGCTTGCTTGGGGGTGCCGACGCTTTTGGTATCGCAAACTCAGGCTCGCCACTTGACGCCCGCCCCGCCCCTCACGGCCATTTCACGACCGGGGGCATGGAGGACAGAATTGAGTTTACGTTTCCGCCGGTCTTCAGGCCGAACACTGTGCCTCGGTCATAGAGCAGGTTGAACTCCACATAGCGGCCGCGGCGGACAAGCTGCTCCTCGCGGTCGGCGTCTGTCCAGGCTAAGGAAAAGTTGCCCCGCACCAGCATGGGATAGACCTGCGCAAACGCGCGCCCCACATCCTGGGTGAAGGCAAACGCCGCCTCCCAGCCGCCGTCCGCCTCTGGCGGCGTCAGGTAGTCGTAAAAGATGCCGCCGATGCCGCGAGGCTCCTTGCGGTGGGGCAGGTAGAAATACTCATCACACCACTTTCGAAAGTGGACATAGTCGGCGATCTTGTGCGGCTCGCACGCTCCATGCATTGCCGCGTGGAAGGCCAACGTATCGGTGTCCTTTTGCGTGCGCCGCCGGTTGAGCACGGGTGTCAAGTCGGCGCCGCCGCCGAACCACCACTTCGAGGTGACGACCATGCGCGTATTCATGTGCACGGCCGGCACGTTGGGGTTTTGCGGGTGGGCGATGAGCGAGATGCCGGACGCCCAAAAGCTCGGGTTTTCTTCGGCGCCGGGGATCTCTTTACGAAACTCCGGCGCGAATTCGCCGTGAACGGTTGAGGTGTGCACGCCGACCTTCTCAAAGACGCGGCCTGTCATTTGGCTCATGAGGCCGCCGCCGCCTGGTGCGCCGGTGTGGCATGAACGCTCCCAGGGTGTGCGCTCGAAGCGGCCTGCGGTCCTGTCGAAAAGCGGCGCGTTTGCGGGGAGGTCGTCCTCAAGTTTTTCGAAGCCTA
>JAUWCP010000082.1 GCA_030609245.1 Hyphomicrobium sp. | reverse complement strand
AAATCGTTGGTTTGCGCGGGGACGGGGTCTTTCGGCTCGATTGCCGCCGGTTGATGCGCAGCGATGCGTGCCGTTTCCACCAAGTCTTCGAGGTTCTTCAGCAGGTTTGAGGTGACGGTTTTTGCTGTCGGGCGTGTTCGTGGCCCACCCTCAGTTGCGCTATCGGCTACCGGTGCAGCCTTTATGTCTTGATCGTTGGCTGCGCGCTGGGGCACGTCTTTCTGTGACGCACGTTCGGTGACCCCGCGTTGTTTCTCGCTTGGCGCTTTTGACTTCGACTCCTTTTTTGCGACGATTGCCAAATCGGGATCGTCGCTAGCGAATTTGTGGTCGACTGCCATCGACCATTCGCCGTGCTCATCGGCTTTAGCAGTTCCGATTTCGATCCCGTTACCCATGACGGTGACGTTAGCGTTGGGAACAGTGCGGCCGGCGAACACGGAAGTGCCCTCAGGATCGATGCGCGCGATGTCAAACTCGGCTGGCAGATTTTGGGCGGGGGCTGACTGGGCCGGCTTCGTTGTTCCAGCCGCACCCGGCTTGGCCTCGGTAGCCGGCGTCTCCGTCGTCGTTGAGCGTACGAACTCTGGAAGGCGCAACGGGCCAAATATCGACCACGCCGCTCCCGCGAGCAGCATCAAAATGATGATAACGACTGGCCCAATCAGGCGAGTCATAGGCTAATTCCTGCTCCCAAGCCCCCCGGCTCATTTCGCATTGTCCAGCAAAAATCAGGCGCGTTCAAGCCGGTAGCGAATTGCGGGGTGGGAAGCCGCACAAACCGAAGACATTCTGCGTCCAAGTGGACGCATTGCAGCGAGTACGGATGACAACGCTACGAGAAATCCTGTGCAGAAGCCGCCAATACGGGTGGGCCATCTAGGCGATCCCGCCGATGACAGCGCCGCTGCTGGCGACTGCACCGGCTCCGCTGGAGTGCTGCAACACCGCCAGATGCCCAGGACCACGAGCTCTACGATGCGCCAAAGGTCCTTGCCCTCGCCGCGCCGCTCCGCTACCGGTCACGGCCCATGAGGCACTCATGAGGCTCTATCGCTCCTTCGCCACCGTCGGCGGCCTAACGCTGCTGAGCCGCGTATTCGGCTTCCTGCGCGATATTCTCATCGCCGCCACGCTGGGTAGCGGCCCGGTGGCGGATGCCTTTTTCGTTGCTTTCCGGTTTCCCAACCTTTTTCGCCGCTTGTTCGCCGAGGGCGCCTTCAATGCGGCATTCGTGCCGCTGTTCGCCAAGCGCCTGGACGGCGAGGGCCGCGAGGCGGCGCGTGCCTTCGCCGAAGAGGCGATGTCCGGGCTCATTTTCATCATTCTGGCGATCACGATTATCGCCGAGCTTTCGATGCCCATCCTCATGTACGGCCTTGCACCGGGCTTCAGCGCGACGCCGGACAAGTTCGACCTTGCGGTGCTGCTCACCCGCATCACGATGCCGTACTTGCTGTGCATGTCGCTCGTTGCGCTGCTTTCCGGCGTGCTCAACTCGCTCGGTAAGTTCGTTGAAAGCTCCACCGTCTCGATCGTCTTAAACCTCACCATGATGGCGGCGACGCTCATCGCCATTTCGCTCGGGCTACAGAATGACCCGAAGGCGGGGATCATTCAGGCGTGGGGCGTGTTCGTGGCGGGCCTGTTGCAGCTCTGGCTTCTGCTTTATGGCGCGCGGCGCAACAACATTGCGCTAAGGCTGCGCTGGCCGCGAATGACGGACGGAGTACGCCGTCTGATTCAACTTGGAATTCCTGGTGTGATTGCCGGCGGTGTCACGCAGATCAATATCGTTATCGGAACCGTCATTGCGTCATTGCAAAACGGCGCGGTGTCGTACCTCTACTATGCGGATCGCATATATGAACTGCCTCTTGCAATCGTTGGCATCGCGATCGGCATTGTCTTGCTTCCCAGCGTGGCGCGGCATCTGCGTGCGGAAAACCACGAAGCGGTTATGGACAGTCAGAACCGCTCCTTGGAATTCGCTATGTTGCTGACGGTGCCGGCAGCCGTTGCGCTCGCCGTGGTGCCCGGCCCAATCGTTGCCGGGCTGTTTGAGCGGGGCGCGTTTGCCGCCGCCGATACGCCACCGACAGCCTATGCGCTCGGCATCTTTGCACTCGGTTTGCCATCATTCGTGATGATCAAGGTATTCTCGCCAGCTTACTTTGCACGCGAGGACACCAAGACGCCGATGCGATATGCAGTTATTAGCCTGACCGCCAATACTCTCGGGTCGATCGCCTTGTTCTTTTTGTTCCGGTCTTATGGTCTGATGCCGCACCTCGGCATCGCCGTGGCCACCACACTGGGCGGCTGGCTCAATGCCGGACTGCTCTTCACCACGCTCGTCAGGCGCGGCCACTTCCATGCCGATGCGCGCTTGCGCCGTGCGCTTCCCCTGATTGTGCTCTCAAGCGCCGCGATGGGCCTATTTCTTTGGTTCGTGTCGAGCGCTCTAGGGGAGACCTTTGGTGCCGCCACACCTTCGCTGGCGCGTTTCGCGGCCCTTGCCGCCCTGGTGGGATCGGGGTTCGCAGTCTACGCGCTGGCCGTGTTTGCGACCGGCGCCCTCGATATGCGCGAGCTGCGTGGCTTCTTAGGCCGCCGCGCGCCGCCCGGCCCCATTTAGAGCCTGATCGTTTCACTTGGACACGGCTCAAGCGCGTCCAAGTGAAACGTGAATCAGTCTCTACACTTTTGATTTAGAGTAAGATTCACGTTCTTGTTGGTGACCTCCCGGGCGAAGGACAAGTGATTTCATCAAGAACGATCTTGCTCTAGATCGGTGATTGCCGGGGCTTGCGCGCTGTGCGTCCACACGCGATAACGCGCGCCGGCCGAGGAGGGAGACCCATGGCATTTCAGGAGCGAGTCTTTTCCGGCATGCAGCCTACGGGCAGCCTGCACCTGGGCAATTATCTCGGCGCCATGCTGCAGTGGATCAAGCTGCAGGAGACGCACGAGTGCATCTACTGCGTGGTCGATATGCACGCGATCACCGTATGGCAGGATCCCGATGAGCTGAGATCGGCCATCCGCCAAGTGACGGCTGCCTATATCGCCTCGGGCCTCGACCCTAAACGCAGCATTTTGTTCAACCAGAGCGAGGTCTCCGAGCACGCCGAGCTTGCCTGGGTCTTCAACTGCGTCGCTCGCCTTGGTTGGCTCAATCGCATGACCCAATTCAAGGAGAAGGCTGGCAAGGACCGCGAGAACGCGTCCGTGGGGCTCTACGTCTATCCCGACCTAATGGCAGCCGACATTCTTGCTTACCAGGCCACGCACGTTCCTGTCGGACACGACCAGAAGCAACACTTAGAACTGGCCCGCGACATAGCGCAGAAGTTCAACAACGACTTCGGGCCGTGGATCGAGAAGGCCGGCTATGAGGACGGCATCTTTTTTCCACAGCCTGAACCTGTCATCACAGGACCCGCAACGCGCGTCATGAGCCTGCGTGACGGCACCAAGAAAATGTCGAAATCGGAGCCTTCGGAATTATCGCGCATCAACCTCACAGATGATGCCGACACAATCGCCAAGAAGATCCAAAAGGCCCGGACCGACCCTGAACCGCTTCCCTCCGAAGAGAAGGGATTAGAAGGCCGCCCCGAGGCGGAGAACCTTGTTGGTATCTACGCGGCGTTGTCAGGCAAGACGAAGGCTGATGTGCTCAAAGAGTTCGGCGGCGCGCAATTTTCCGTATTTAAGAAGGCGCTCGCGGAGCTATGCGTAACGCGGCTTGTGCCTATCGCAGAGGAAATCAAGCACCTCTTGGCTGACGAAGGTGAGATCGACCGCATCCTCGCTGATGGCGCCGCGCGCGCGCGGGCGATTGCCCGGCCTGTGATCGATAAGGTAAAGGACATTGTTGGCTTTGTTCGCACATGAGCATGAGGCGCTGGCCCTGTTGAAGCTGGTGCCATATCAGAGCGGATGGGCTGGCGGCGCCGCGCGGCCGCTAGGAACGGCTATATTGTCGGCGTCATCACCTCGTGGCAGCATGGCCGAATGAACATGAAGAAGAAGCGCCGCTCTTTCGAAGCGGGCCACTTCCGCAAATTCCTGCTCATCGTTGACGAGAGCCAGGAGGCGGATTGTGCTCTTTACTACGCCGCGAGCCGTATCCAACGCTCGTCGGGTTCGCTGGTCTTGCTCTACATGATCGTGCCTCAGGAATTCCAGCACTGGATCAACGTGCGCCAGCAGCAGGTCGAAGAGGAAACGACAAAGGCCAAGGCGCTTTTCCGCATGTTCCGGCGCAAGCTCAACCTGGCAGGTTTTAAGGATGTGGCCTCAGAGGATGTCATCCGCGAAGGTGCCAAGGGCGAGGAGATCCACAAGCTGATTGACGAGGACGAAGATATCGCCGTCCTCGTACTCGGTGCGTCCACGGACCCGGCGGGCCCGGGCCCCCTCGTGGCGTCGCTTGCTGCCGGCACTGCGGTCGCTAGCTTCCCCATCCCCGTCACGATCGTGCCCGGGACCCTGGAACTAGAGGATATTCAAGCTTTGGCGTGAGCAACTTCACAGAGGCTCTCGAAATTCTGGTCGCGATGGACTATCTTTAGAGTAATTCTAAGAAGCTCATGGTCAAAAGTGCCCATGAAGCGGGCACGGGCGCCCAGCCAGTATGGAGGCAATTGACGATGTTCATTCAGACTGAGGCGACGCCCAATCCGGCAACCCTCAAGTTCATCCCCGGCAAGTCGGTGCTCGCAGAAGGCACGGCCGACTTCCGCGACAAGAGCGAGGCGCTTGCTTCGCCGCTTGCCGCGCGCCTGTTTGATATCAACGGCGTGAAGGGTGTCTTCTTGGGCTCCGACTTCATCTCGGTGACCAAAGGCGATGCCGAATGGCAGCACCTCAAACCGATGATCCTCGGCGCGATCATGGAGCACTTCGTCTCAGGAGCGCCTATCGTTGCTGAGGATGGTGCCAACGATAACGTAGAAAGTTCTATCGACCCCAAGGACGAGGCGGTCGTTGCGACGATCAAGGAGCTCTTGGAAACTCGTGTACGCCCCGCCGTCGCCCAGGATGGCGGAGACATTACGTTCTCTGGCTTTCGCGATGGCATCGTCTATCTGCATATGCGCGGTGCCTGCGCGGGTTGCCCCAGCTCGACCGCGACGCTGCGTCACGGCATCGAGAATCTGCTGCGCCACTTCTGCCCTGAAGTGCAGGAAGTTCAGGCCGTTTGAGGCAATGCGGAACGAGATGGTGAAACCCCGCCCTGCCGGCGGGGTTTTTCGTTAGGATAGCAGCCAGTTTTCTCGCCAACGGAGCCGCTCATGTCGAATCCGATCGATGATGCCGCCCTTCGCCAGGTTTTTCTGGATGCCCGTACGCATAACAAATGGGAACCAAGGGACGTCCCCGACAGCGTACTGCAACAGCTTATCCAACTTCTGATCATGGCGCCAACCAGCGCCAACTGTTCCCCGGCGCGGTTACTCTTCGTGAAGTCGAAGGATGCAAAGGGGCGCCTCAAGCCGCACTTGAGCGAGGGCAATCGCGATAAGACGATGGAGGCGCCGGTATGCGCCATTGTTGGTTACGACATGGAATTCTATGAGCATCTGCCGAAGCTTTTTCCGCATACGGATGCCAGGAGCTGGTTTGCCGGAAAGCCCGAGAAGATCCAAGAGACGGCCTTTCGGAACGGCACGCTGCAAGGCGGCTATCTCATTCTGGCAGCACGCGCGCTGGGGCTCGACTGCGGGCCCATGTCCGGCTTCGACAACGATGGCGTCGATAAAGAGTTCTTCGCTGGCACGAGCGTAAGATCGAATTTCTTGTGCAACCTCGGATACGGCGATCCCACTGGCGTTCGGCCGCGTTCGCCGCGCTTTGAGTTCCATGAGATGGCAAAAGTCATCTGATGCACAAGTGATGGTGTGGCGCGGCGATTTCGCGTGGTGAAACTCGAATGCGCCGCATATAGATTTATGTCCATGAACATTTTGGCTTTCGATACCTGTTTTGACGCATGCTCCGTGTGCGTTGCCCGGCCCGATGGCGACGGCGGCATAACCGAGCTTGCCAGTGTCAGTGAGCGCTTCGCGACTGGCCACGCAGAGAAGCTCATGCCGTTTGTCGACGACTCGATGAGACGCGCCGGCGTGGCCTTCGCCGATATCGATCGTATCGCCGTCACCATCGGACCGGGTACATTCACGGGGACGCGCATCGGCATCGCAGCGGCCCGTGGTCTGGCACTTGCGACACAAATTGAGATTGTCAGCACCACGAGTCTTGCCGTCATGGCCGAGGTTGCCGCCGGCGCATTAGGTCGTAGCGGGCTGAATGGCGATCTCGCCATCGCAGTCGATGCGCGCCGCGATCAGGTTTATGTGCAACTTTTCGGGAGGGGCGGGCTAGACCCGAAGTCGCCACCCATGTTGCTTTCTATCGATGAGGCTTCCAGAGTCGGTGGCGACGGGCCCATACTTATTGCCGGATCCGCAGCGGAAACAATCGCGGCTGCAGCGACGCAACGGGGAAGGGAAGTCTCCGCAAACTTTGCTGATTTGCTGCCAGAGGCCACCGCATTAGCGCTCATGGCACCCGCGCTTCCCGTCATCGAAGGCGCGCTTGTCCCCCTCTATCTCCGTCCTCCTGATGCCAAACCGCAGGACGGCAAAGCCATCGCGCGAGCCGAGCCATGAGTTCAATGAAAAACGCTGGGCTCGACCCGAAAAACGTCAGCCTTTTGTGGGCGAGTTCCGACCGCGTGACGGAGATTGCAGCGCTACATGCGAAACTCTTCAATCCGCCGTGGGATCTGAAAAGCATCGCCGAGTTGATCGAGCACCCCGCTGCCGCGGCGCTGGTTGCTCAGATGCGCGAGCCCAAAGCGATGGCGGGCTTTATCATTGGCCAGTTGGCAGCCGATGAGGCGGAGATTCTATCCATTGGCGTCGCACCTGAATGGCAGCGCCGTGGCCTTGCGCGAACCATGATCGAAGGCTTGGCGCGCGCGGCAACGCGCGCCGAGGCAAAGCGGATCTATTTGGAGGTCGCTGAGGACAACGCAGCGGCGACTGCGCTATATGATAACCTTGGCTTCGCCGAGGTCGGTCGCCGCAAGGATTACTATCAAACGCCTGGCGCTCAGCCGGTCGACGCCGTTCTTCTCGCTCTCAAACTTTAAGAAAGGGAGCGCTGGCACTGGTAGACGGGCCAGAGACACACTCATATAACAGGCACGCCCTCATAGGGTAGGGTGAATAGGGCGCCAGCTGGATCGGCCGCTGCTGCATGTCCGAAATGCGCGACAGAGTCTTGAACAGTATTGAGCTCGTGTGTGCGAGACAGGGCCTGCGGATGACCGGGCAGCGCCGGGTAATCGCGCGCGTGTTATCTGCTGCAAAGGATCACCCCGACGTGGAAGAGGTTCATCGGCGTGCCAACGAGATCGATTGCCGAATTTCTCTCTCCACGGTCTACAGGACACTGAAGCTTTTTGCGGACAAGGGCATTCTAGAGCGGCACGATTTCGGCCTTGGGCGCGGGCGCTATGAGGAAGCAGCACGCGGCCACCATGACCACCTCATCGATGTCGAGTCGGGACGCGTCATCGAGTTTCGCAACGAAGCGATTGAGGCCCTACAAGAGCGGATTGCACGCGAACTCGGTTTCAAGCTCGTTGGCCATCGGCTTGAGCTCTATGGTGTTCGCGCCAAACCCGCGAAGAAAAAATAAGAATCAAGCGATCGCATCTGGAGAGGCGTAATGGGAGCATTGAGGGGCGGGACAATTCTGGCTGGCTTTTTCGCCTTTACACTTCCGCTTATGCCGGTCCAGGCAGCCTTTTTGCGCTTTAGCCCGCGGCTCGCACGCAGCTTTCCCAACTGGTATCACCGAAACGTCTGCCGCCTGCTCGGAATACGCTTTACAATCGAAGGCGAACTCGCGTGCAACCGGCCCGTCCTGCTCGTGTCAAATCACACGTCATGGCTCGACATCCCGGTGCTATCCGCGGTCGCGCCCGTGTCATTCATAGCAAAGAAGGAGGTCGGCGGGTGGCCGTTTGTCTCCTCGCTCGCACGTTTGCAGCGCTCTGTGTTTGTTGATCGCACGCGTCGTACCGCGGTCGGGCAGGCCACCGGCGAGATCCTGAGGCGGCTCGCACAAGGCGATACCTTGGTGCTGTTCGCGGAAGGGACATCAAGCGACGGCAACCGTGTGTTGCCCTTCATGACCTCGCTGTTCGCAGCGGCGAAGCCCTCGGGCAAGAGCGGTGAGAGTGCACCCGACGCCGTCGTGCAGACACTCTCGCTCGTTTACACGAGGCTCTACGGCATCCCGCTTGGCCGCGCCGACCGGCCGTTCGTTGGCTGGTACGGCGACATGGAAATGCGCAGCCATGCGTGGCGCCTTTTGAAGGCCGGCCCACTCGATGTCCACATCCGCATCGGGCCGCCGATACCGCTGGCCGAATTTGCCGACCGTAAGCACTTGGCACGCCACAGTGAGGCACAGGTCCGCGAAAACGTCGTGCGAATCTTGCGCAGCAGGCCGGCTCACGAGCCGCTTACCATTTCGGCTCCGCTTGCAGGTTCTCCCGCACCGGTCGCACGACGGCCTGCAAAGAAGCCACAGCAGAAGTGGCTTTGATAACCTTGCGGCTTAGTATTTGCTGACCAAAGCTGGACAAACCGCCTCGACAATGCTGCCATGCAACATAAAGCTAGGCGTGTGGATGCAATGCAAGATCGGCTGCCTAAAGGTTCGAACGATGACGGCGGTGATGACTTAGAATCGCCCTTTGCGGCCGTGTCCGACGTCGATACGGGTCAGCGCGCACCAAAGGTGTTCATCAAGACGTTCGGCTGCCAAATGAACGTTTATGATTCTGAGCGGATGACAGAGACGCTCGCGGCACAGGGCTATTTGGAAGCCAGTACGATTGAGGACGCCGACCTCGTCATACTAAATACCTGCCATATTCGCGAGAAGGCAGCCGAAAAGGTTTATTCCGATCTGGGCCGCATCCGGCAAGTTAAGGACGCGCGTCGAGCGGTCGGACGGCAAACAGTGGTGGCTGTTGCGGGCTGCGTTGCTCAGGCCGAAGGGGCGGAAATCATTGCGCGTGCACCGATTGTTGATCTCGTCGTCGGCCCGCAAAGCTATCACCGCCTGCCTGAACTTATTCGCCAAGCGAAAACAGGCTCAAAGGCTGTGGTCGATACTGCATTTCCGGAAGAAGAAAAGTTTGTGCAGCTGCCCGAACGTGCGCCTTCTCGTGGGGTGACCGCTTTCCTCACCGTGCAGGAGGGGTGCGACAAGTTTTGCACGTTTTGTGTTGTGCCCTACACACGCGGGATGGAGTATTCGCGTTCGGTCGCCGATGTCTCATCCGAAGCACGCAAGTTGATTGCCAGTGGTGTGTGTGAAATCACGCTTTTGGGACAGAACGTTAACGCGTACCACGGTCAGGGACCCGACGGGGGCTCATGCTCTTTAGCGCAATTGATCCGCCATCTTGTGCAGATCGACGGGCTTGAGCGGCTCCGCTACACGACGAGCCATCCTCATGACATG
>JAUWCP010000041.1 GCA_030609245.1 Hyphomicrobium sp. | reverse complement strand
CGACCCCGTTCGCGAACAGCGCCAAGCCGACGTTCCCGTCCGAAAGACGCTCCGCCATGATGCCCGAACCAACCACGGTTCCTACGAGAAAGCCGGTCCCCGTGAACTCGGCCGCAAGCTTCTGGCGCAAGTCAAAGACAGAGTCTCTCATCAAACATCCTGTTTGCTGGGGGCGGTCTCGGTGCGGCCGATGTCGTCGAGGCGCTTTTGCAACGCAAGCTTGTCGAGCTCCTCGAGCGGCAAGTTCACAAAAATGCTGATGCGCTGATACAGCATACGATGCGCGTCGGCGAACGCGTGGCGCCGCTCCGCTTCCGTACCCTCAGCACTGGACGGGTCAGGCAGACCCCAGTGCACCGTCATTGGCTGACCGGGCCAGATCGGGCACGTCTGTTTGGCGGCGTCGTCACAAACGGTGAGCACGAAGTTGAGAGGCGGTGCATCAGCAGCTGCAAACTCTTCCCACGATTTGGAGCTGAGGTTGCTCGTGTCGTAGTTGAGACGCTTTAAGAGATCGAGAGCGAAGGGATGGATCTCGCCGCTCGGTTGGCTGCCCGCGCTGAATCCTTTGAACTTGCCACGCCCCAAGAAATTGATGATGGACTCAGCGATTATGGAGCGTGCAGAGTTATGGGTGCACAGGAACAACACGTTCATTTGCCGATCGCTCATTGGTCGGTCACTTTCTGACGACGCAAAGCCGTCGCAACGCCGGCGCCGCACAACTCCGGCCTACGCTGACAGCACTCCTCTGTTAGAAAGGACAGAAGCTTGCGCATCCCCTCGATGTCGACGCTGTAGCGAACAAAGCGTCCGTCCCGCCACGAACGCACGAGGCCGGCGCGATCCAGCTCCTTCATGTGAAACGAAAGACTTGGAGCCGCGATACCAATGCATTTGGCAATCTCACCCGCCGCCAATCCGGAGGGGCCCTCCACAACAAGCCGGCGAAAGATCGCCAGCCGGTGTTCATGGGCGAGGGCGGCAAAGGCTTTGACCGCGTCAGTTTGCTCCATAATTTTGTCAGTACATGAATTCTTGAAATATGCAATTGGGGGCGCTTCGCCCCGCCATTTTGCGGCTATTCGCTAGGATTGATCCGGGTCCTCGCATCTCCTCAGGGGCGCGCACGATCGCGTGAGCACGACTGATTAGCTATTGCATGTTTTGTAATAGTATATCATAACTATCGGCGTGCTGGCTTGCGGGCTCGCACCAGCAGATAGGCAAGCAACCCTTTGGCTCACTCCATGTATTCATGTTTGGATGCGGTAGGCGCCCAACACGCAACGGCCTAGAACTTACCTCCTTGGTTCGATGTCTTCAGGCCATACCGCATCAAAACCTCAGCTCGCCGGAGCGCCAAGCGCTCGCTGAGGTTTGCAACAACGCGGCCGCGACTGGCGCTGAGCATTAAGCTCACTTCGCCAATTCGCGGCCGCGTTTGGTTGCTTCGGCCACGGCCGCCTTCAGAAGCGGGCGCAGACCTTCAGGTCCATTGAGAATGGCAAGTGCGGCAGCTGTCGTGCCGCCCGGCGATGTGACATGCTCTCTCAGCTTTGACACATGTAGGTCTGTTTGGTCGAGCAGCGCGGCCGAACCAGTAACAGTAGCGCGCGCCAATTCCTCGGCAAGCTCGGCATCCAGACCAGCAGCCTGACCCGCCTCCGCCAAGCACTCCACCAGCAAGAACACATAGGCTGGTCCCGACCCCGACACCGCCGTCACAGGATCGAGGAGCGACTCGTCCTCGACCCATAAGACTTTGCCCAAGGAAGACAAAAGCTCATCGGCAAGCTTCCTTTGCGCCGGCGACACGTGCGGGTTGGGCACCGCAACAGTGATCCCGCGACCGATCGCTGCCGGCGTATTCGGCATGGCGCGAATGACCGACGTTCGTTCTGGCAGTTGCGCTTCAATGCTCTGCAAGCTGCGACCCGCCGCGATCGATAGCACAAGGGTGTCGGGACCGGCATGTTTGGCGAGCGGCGCCAACGCCTCATCCATCACCTGCGGTTTGACCGCCAAGAGAATGATCGACGGCGGCTCGCCTAACGCGTCGATCGCCGGCGCACAGCGGATGCCGTGCTTGGCAAGAAACGCGGCCATTTCAGCGCTCGGCGCCGGATCTTGCACGAGAATGCGTTCGGGCTTGAGGCCACGGGCGAGGAGACCTGACAGAACAGCACCGCCCATCTTCCCCGCCCCGGCCAACAGCAGCGGGCCCTGCAGAGTGAAGCTCATGAGCGGAACCTGACGTTGGAGACCTAAGCTTGGCCCTCTGTGTCGAACATGGTGGACACGAGCGCCTCCCGGCTTTCCTTACCCGCCCAGACCACAAACTGAAAGGCCTGGTAGTAGCGCTCGCACGCCTCGAGGGCAGCTCTTAGCATCGCCTCGCACTGGGCGGGCGTGCCCACCGTGCCGTTGAGAAGCAGCGCATGGCGGAACATGATCAGGCCTTCCTGGGTCCACAGATCGAAATGCCCGAGCCAGAGCTGCTCGTTGATCTGCGCAACGAGGCGGTACATTTCGTTGAGGCGATTGCTGGGAACCTTGAAATCGAAGGCGCACGCAAGGTGCAGCGCTTGGAGATCGTCGCGCCAGTTGAGCGACACATGGTAGTCAGCCCAAGCACCGGCCACCACAAGCGTTAGCTCATCGTTGCTCGCGCGATCGCACGTCCAATCATGAGAAGCAGCAAGCTGCTCGACAAGGTCGACGGGGTTACTCACACGCTCGTAACCAGATTCACTCGATGCCATATCAAGTTTCCTCGGTGTCACGCGGACGTTCCGCAGCAAACAACACGTCAACTGTGCCGTAATGCAAATCGGCCAACGGGCGCGACGAAATCAGAGCGCGATGCGAGTCGCAAGTTCGGGGTGGCATTGTCCACGGCCAAAGTGGCCGGCACACGGCACTTGGGGCAAATCACTACAAAACTTCACCCATGATATTGTGAATGGCGGATATTCACGGGGATAAAATGGCGTCACGTAATAATCACGCGGTAGCCTTGCTCTCCGCAATTTGCGCTTCAAGCGCAGCGATGCGAGCTTCCAGCTTTTCGTTCTCGGCCCGCGCCTTCTCTGCCATCGCCTTCACAGCTTCGAACTCCTCGCGCTGGACCACATCCATATTGCGCAGAAAGCGCTCTCCTTGCGCCCTCATCAAGGTGTCAACCTCGCGCTTGAGACCATCGGCCGCGCCGGCCGCATCTGTCATCAGCTTTGCAATCTCATCGAGGAAACGATTGTTGGTCTGCGTCATGAAACGGCACTCTGCTTAGCGGCGGGCAACAAGCGCGGGCCTCTTGGGCACGCTAGCGTCCCGAGGGGATCATTTGGCACGACTATGGAGGGCGGCGATTTGCCATGCAAGGCGCTTTGCCCGCCCTTGACAGAAACAAGGCGGTGTCGAAATCGTGCCTCGCCAGATCGCAAACCGTTGTTGAGGCCGCTAGGATCGGCCGGAAAGCACCGCGATGATACCTATGATGACCATTTGGGCCATCCCCTTCCCCGACATAGATCCGGTCGCAGTTCAGATCGGTCCTATCGCCATCAAATGGTACGGGCTTGCTTATCTCTCGGGCCTGCTACTGGGTTGGCTCTATATTCGCCGCCTTCTAAGTCAGACCAAGCTGTGGGCTGCCGAACGCCCGCCGTTCTTGCCGCAGAAGGTCGACGACCTGCTCATCTATATGGTTGCGGGCGTTCTAATCGGTGGTCGGCTGGGCTTCGTGCTCTTCTATGAGCCGAGCTATTATCTTGAGAACCCGCTCGACATTTTCGCGGTGTGGAAGGGCGGCATGGCGTTCCACGGCGGCCTTTTCGGTAGCGGCGTTGCCATTTGGATCTTCTCACGCCGCAACGGCATCAACCCGTGGAGCACTTCCGACCTTTGCACCGCCACTGTTCCCATCGGGATTTTTTTCGGCCGCATCGCCAACTTCATCAACGGCGAGCTGTTCGGCCGCCCAACCGACGCACCCTGGGGCATGGTGTTCCCTGAGGCGCGTCTCCACTATCCCGATGTTGAACCTACGGCGCGCCATCCAAGCCAGCTCTATGAGGCGATGCTGGAGGGTCTCTTGCTATTCATCGTGCTACGAATTCTCACGCACTATTACGGCGCGCTTAAGCGGCCCGGCCTCGTAACAGGTACATTCCTCGTTGGCTACGCGCTGGCGCGATCAACCGCGGAGCTCTTCCGCGAGCCGCACTTTGCGCATTCTTTGAACATCGAGCCGCTGACGGTTGGCATCGCCTACTCCATCCCCATGCTCTTGCTGGGCCTATCTGTTATCTACTTCGCACGCACGCAGTCGCTGAAATGAAGCCGGGGGATACCCAGCGCCGGCCGACGCTGCTCGCTGCGCAAATCTCACAACGCATCCGCAGCGAAGGCCCCCTAACCGTCGCTGAGTATATGCGCGTGTGTCTGCATGATCCTGCGCACGGGTATTACCGCACACAGCAAGCGATTGGTCGCGCGGGCGACTTCATCACAGCGCCGGAGATCAGCCAAGTTTTCGGCGAGCTGATCGGCTTGTGGTGCGCCGTCGTGTGGCAGCAGATGGGTGCACCTTCGACGTTGAACCTCATCGAGCTCGGGCCCGGCCGGGGTACATTGATGCGTGACGCGCTCCGCGCTGCACGGGCGGTGCCCGGCTTTCGCGATGCAATCACAGTGCATTTTGTCGAAAGCAACGCGACGTTGGTGGAAGAACAGCGCGCAACACTCAACGGCGAGACCGTGCCCCTTCACTGGCACGACGATATGGAAGAAAGCCACGATAACGCACCCACAATTGTCGTCGCCAACGAGTTCCTCGACACGATCCCCACAGACCAATGGGTCTTTCGCGGCGGTCGCTGGCGCAAGCGGTGCGTTGGCCTCGACGACGCGCAGCAGCTTGCCTTCGTCGATGGTGACGCAGACTCAGAGTTGCAGCTGACACCAGAGATCGATGCAACGCCGCGCGAAGGAGACATTTTCGAAGCACGCAGCCGCGCGCTTGCGAGATTTTCCCTAAGGCTCGCCGACTGTGGCCCATCTTCTGCGGCCCTACTAATCGACTACGGACACTCTGCGCCGGGGTTTGGCGATACGCTGCAAGGTGTCCGGGCCCATCGCTACGAAGATCCGCTGTTTGCCCCCGGCGAAGCCGACCTCACCGCCCAGATCGACTTCACTACCCTCGCAAACGCCTTGAGGGCAGGCGGCCTCTGCGTCGACGGCCCTGTTACCCAAGCTGAGTTCCTCGGCTCGCTTGGCATCACTGAGCGCGCATCGCATCTCATGGACGCCAACCCGCAACTGGCCGCCTCGATCGAGGGTGCGATTGCGCGACTGATGGCCCCCAACGGCATGGGCACGCGCTTCAAGGCGATTGGGGCTCGAAGCCCGGGACTGCCGCCTCTGCCGGGCCTTACACCGGTGGACATTGGCCCAACACACCCCTAAGTGCTGATCGCATGCTGGAGCCCATTCAAGCCCAATGCCTTGCGAGCCTGCCGGGCATCAGCCACGGCTTTTTTACGCGCAACGGTGGCGTCTCGGATTCGCTGTATGCGAGCCTCAACTGCGGGCCGGGCTCGTCAGACGAGCCAGCCCATATCGGCGAAAACCGCGCGCGTGTGGCAAGACATCTGGGGGCCGCCGAGCCCGAGGTCTTCACGCTTTACCAAATTCATAGTGCGACCGCGCTCGCAGTAGAGGGGCAGGTCCATGCCAACGGCCGGCCCAAGGCCGACGCTTTGGTGACCCGCACCCCCGGCCTGGCGATCGGGTCCCTGACGGCCGACTGCGCCCCGGTCCTCTTCGCCGACCCGGAAGCCCGAGTGGTCGGGGCGGCCCATGCCGGCTGGCGCGGCGCCATGGCCGGTATTCTCGAAGCCGCCATTACTGAGATGGAACGGCTAGGGGGACGCCGGGAGCGCATTTTCGCCGCGATCGGCCCTTCCATTAACCAAGCTGCCTATGAAGTCGGGCCAGAGTTCAAAGCTGCGCTTATTGAAGGCAACCTGGGCAATGCCCGCTTTTTTGACCAGAGCGAACCAAATGCGCGGCCTCATTTCGATCTTCCCGGCTACGTTGAGAGCCGCCTTGGGGCCGCCGGATTGGCCGGAATCGAGCGCCAAAGCCTGTGCACCTATGCCAACGAATCGCTTTTTTACAGCTTTAGGCGTTCAAAACACCGCGGAGAGGCCGATTACGGTCGTCAAATCTCCGCCATTGTCGTGGCCTAATTGCACAATCCACAATCTTGTCCGGTTTAAGTTGCGTCGAAGTGGAGCCAACGTCGCGATTGATCGGATTGGATATAGACGCGGCGGATTTCACTGGTTAGAGGAATCTAAGAAGGTACCGGTAGTTGAGGAGTCGAGGCCGCAGGGTAAGTACGCCGGCCGCCGGAAGACAGCGGGGTATTCAACGGGGGAACGTCGCCGTGACGACCTTTGATACTGCTGCAGCTTGGCGCAAAAGAAAGCCGATCGCACTTGTCCTAAGTGCAGGATTAATGGCTTTCGGTCTCGCCGGCTGCGAAACGGGTGCATCTCTCTTTGGTTCATCGAGCGAGACGCCAACAGCTTCCGTGGCCAACCCGCCACCGGCAAGCAACCAGCCTGCAAAAATCGCTATCGCGCCGGTGATCGGACCGCCGCAGAGCGTTTCGGCTACGTTGCAGACGCAGCTCACCGCCGCGCTCGAGAAGCGGAACATCCGCGTCGCCAAGACCCCAGAGACTAAGGCCCTGTACACGCTCAGAGGCTACGTCGTCTCCGCCAAAGAGAAGAAGGGCGCAAAGACACGAATCTCCTACATCTGGGACGTGACGGATGCGACCGGCAAGGGCGTGCACCGGTTCACTGGCGAGGAAGTCACACCGTCCGGCAAGGGCACCGATCCCTGGGCTGCGGTGAAGCCGAAGCTTTTGGAAGCAATTACGACGAAAACGGTCGGTTCCGTGGCCGCTTGGCTGCCCACGCAAGCGGCCGCGCCAGCCGTCGCAAACAACCAAGGCGGTGCTCCGCTGGTGAAAACCGCGGCGGCAAAGCCAAGCCCGACGGCGCCGTCTTCAGCTTCCGCAACCGGCCCTGTAACCGGCAGCATCAACCGGGCCGGAGCGCTTAGCACGATCGTTCCCGCCGTGACGGGTGCCCCCGGCGATGGCAGCAAGTCACTGAGATCCGCACTGCAGCGCGAGCTGCAACGTAGCGGCGTAAAGCTTGCCTCGGTGTCCTCCGCGCAGACCTACACGGTTCAGGGTCGCGTCAAGGTGGGACCAGGCAAGAATGGCAAGCAACCCATCACGATCGACTGGGATGTTAAGGATCCAAGCGGCAAGAAGCTCGGTACCGTGTCGCAGAAGAACGAGGTGCCGCAAGGCTCGCTCGACGGCACCTGGGGCAAGACTGCCGATGCCGCTGCTGCAGCTGCTGCTCAAGGCATCCTGAAGCTGTTGCCGCGGGCCAAAACAGCTAGCGCCAATTGAGCGTATGCCCCGCTTAGGCATGCGTCTTCATCAATCGAAATGAAACCCGGGCCCCCGCCGTTTACAGACGGGGGCCTGCTTGCTAGAAGCCCGGTGCGAACCGTCGTGGAGGCGAGAATGCCTTTTGATGCCCGTGACGGTGACGGCGGTGGTCGGCCTGCCATGAAACTCGTGGCCGGCAACAGTAACCGCCCCCTCGCCGACGCTATTTGCGCTTACCTCAAGCTGCCGCCCACCAAAGGGCAGGTCAAGCGCTTTGCTGATATGGAGATCTTCGTCGAGATCCAGGAGAACGTCCGCGGCCAGGACGTCTTCGTACTCCAGTCGACCTCGTTCCCGGCAAACGACAACTTGATGGAGCTGCTGATCCTGATCGACGCGCTAAAGCGCGCCTCGGCGGGTCGCATTACGGCTGTGATCCCCTACTACGGCTACGCGCGTCAGGATCGCAAGCCCGGTCCGCGCACACCCATTTCGGCCAAGCTCGTCGCAAACTTGATCGAACGTGCCGGCGCCGACCGCGTACTCACACTCGATTTGCACGCCGGTCAGATCCAGGGCTTCTTCGACATTCCGACGGACAACCTGTTTGCCGCCCCCGTCATGGTCCGCGACATTCAAGAACACCACAAAGGCAACAACCTGATGGTTGTCTCGCCAGACGTTGGCGGCGTGGTGCGCGCGCGCGCGCTTGCCAAACGCATCGAAGCCCCGATTGCCATCTGCGACAAGCGGCGCGATCGGCCAGGCGAATCAGAGGTCATGCACGTCATTGGCAACGTGAAGGGCAAGCGCTGCATCCTAATCGACGACATCGTCGATTCAGGCGGCACACTGGTGAATGCCGCCAACGCGCTCCTTCAGCACGGCGCGGTGGAGGTGATGGCATACATCACCCACGGTGTGCTCTCTGGCGGCGCGGTGAACCGCGTCCAAAACTCGCGGCTAAAGTCACTGGTGATCACCGACTCTATTCAGCCCACGGCTGCTATCCTGGCCGCCGAAAACATCCGCGTTCTGTCCATTGCACCCCTCATCGGCGAAGCCATATTGCGCACCGCCCGCGAGGAAAGCGTCTCAAGCTTGTTCTACTGAGCACGCCCTTGAGCAGGCGTCAGCCCGATTGCCTATGCGCTGCAGTTTTCGCGCAAGCCTTGCAGCGCCCGCGCAGCTCCAGGGTCATCTGGCGGACACCAAACTTGGCCTTCTTGGCCCACGCCGCAAGAGAGTTCACGGCGTCCGCTTCGTTGAACTCGGTGACCGCGCTGCAGTCATCGCAAATGGCGAACACAGCCGCGCCCCGGTGACTGGGATGGCGGCAGGCGATAAACGCATTGAGTGATTCAAGCCGATGTGCCTGGCCATCAGCGATCAGCCGGTCAAGCGAACGATAGACAGTCTGAGGGGCCAAAACCGCCTTGTCGCGCAGCTGGTCGATCAGTTCGTAAGCGCTCACCGGCTGGCCGCCCAGGCCCCGCAACGCCTCGATGATCATATTATCCTGCTCTCGCGCCGGGCGACGCTTTCCAGTCTTTTCAACCATCATTAGCCGCTCGTCGTGTACCGGAGCCGATCTGGCAGAGTTCCAATCTTACAACAACCCACCGCAATCAAGGTGTTAAGGCCGGATAGGTGGGATTTCGGGCCGATTGCCAAGCCCCTAATCCGCCGCTATAACCCAGCCATCTCAAGCAAAAGGCATGAGACGCCGCCCGGCACCCTTGGAGGCCGCACGCGGGAATTGAGGGCCGCATCGGCCCCTTTTTTTATTGGAGAATTATAGCCATGGCTCAGACAGAGCTCAAAGCCACGGCGCGCCCGCGTGCAGGCAAGGGGGCCGCACGTCAAGCTCGCCGCGAAGGGAAAGTGCCCGCCGTAATCTATGGCGATGGCCAGCCACCCGAAACAATCGCGCTCGACTACAAAGAGCTCTGGCAGCAGGTGCTCAAAGGGCACTTCACTTCAACAGTCTTCGAAATCAACGTTGATGGTACGAAGAAGCACGTCATACCACGCGATCTTCAGCTCGATCCTATCAAGGACAAGCCGATCCACGTCGACTTCCTGCGCATTGGCAAGAAGGGCCTCATTCGCGTTCAAGTGCCCGTACGCTTCATCAACGAGGGACAGTCGCCGGGCCTGAAGCGTGGCGGCGTGCTCAACATCGTGCGCCACGAAATCGAGGTCACCTGTCCTTACGACAAGATCCCTCCCCACTTCGAGGTTGACCTCACTGGGCTCGAGATCGGGCGTTCCATCCACATTTCAGCCGTCAGCCTGCCCGACGGTATGACGCCGACCATCAAGGACCGTGACTTTACGATCGCCACGATCGCCGGGCGGGTGAAGCAAGAGGAAGAAGAAGTGGCGACAGTGGCACCGGAAGAAGGTGCAGCACCAGCGGCGGCCGGCGAGGAAGCTGGAGACGACGCCAAGGCTGCCGGCGGCGACGCCAAGCCCGCAGATGCCAAGGGCGGCGACGAGAAGAAGAAGAAGTGAGACGGATCTGGCGTGGCGTGGCATTGAAACCGCGCCGCGCCTTCAGTCTTCCTCTTTAGGGCCGCGCCCATGAAGCTCTTCGTCGGACTGGGAAACCCGGGCGCCAAGTACGCCCGCCATCGCCATAACGTCGGCTCCATGGCCGTCGAGCGTATCGCAGAGCGTCTCGATTTGGGCGCGTGGCGGCGCCGCTTCCAGGGCCAAACCGTTGAGGGCAACCTCGGCGGGGAACGTGTTCTGCTGCTAAAGCCCACCACCTACATGAACGACAGCGGGCGCTCCGTCGGCGAAGCCCATCGCTTCCTCAAGATCCCGGTCGGTGACATCTACGTGTTCCACGACGAGATCGACTTGGCGCCCAGCAAGCTGAAAGTGAAAACCGGTGGCGGCAATGCCGGCCACAACGGCCTGCGCTCCATCACCGCCCATATCGGCAACGACTATAACCGCGTGCGCATCGGCGTCGGTCACCCCGGAGTTAAGGAGGTGGTGCCGCACTACGTGCTGCATGACTTTGCGAAAGTGGAATACGAGTGGCTTGATCCGCTGCTTGATGCCATTGCCGAGTCCTCGCGCTTCCTTGCGCACGGTGAGAGCGATCGCTTCCTGTCCCAGGTCGCGCGCCTGATACGCGAGCAAGAAACAGCGAGCGAAAGTAAATCGCCCTCAGAAGCACCAAATACAAAGCCGCCCTCGCCGAAGTCTGCGTCCAAGCCGCAGCAGAAAGGAGAAGGCGATGGCTCGCTTGCCGGCGCCCTGAAAAAGTGGCTCACCGGGCGGCCTGGCAAAGAGTGATGATGTTGGTGGCGCTACCGATACGGCCAATAGCGCTCGATGCGTTTCCTGTGCCATCGGGAACGCATGGACGCTGAACGCCGCGGCCGTTAGTCTTCGGCCAGGGAGACGCAACATGTCGGGACAAACGGCCATCATCGTTGGCGCAACGGGCGCGATCGGGCGCAAGCTTACGCCACTCATCGTCGCGTCCAAGCGCTACGCGAAGCTTATCATCCTGCATCGCCATGCGACGCCGTTTGCCAACCTCGACAAGGTCGACGAACGCCTGTTCGACTTTCGCAGTCTTTCTACGCTGCCCGTCGAAGAGCCTGTCGAGGATGTCTTCTGCTGCGTTGGCACAACACAAAAGAAGGCTGGCTCGCTTGACGCCTTTCAACACGTGGATCGCGACATTCCCGTCGGGCTTGCGAGGTGGGCCGCCGCGCACCAAGCGGGGACATTCGTCACGATCAGCGCCATTGGAGCAAGTGCCAAGTCGCCCAGTCCCTACATGCGGACCAAAGGCGAGATGGAAGAAGGTGTTTCCAGCGCAGGCGTGCGCTCAGCCTACATCATGCGGCCTTCGCTTCTGCGCGGTGAGCGTGATGAATTTCGTCTTGCCGAGGAAGTGGGCAACGCCGCGCTGGCGGTTCTAGGCCCCATCATGATCGGCCCGTTCAAGAAGTACCGATCCGTTCGCACGGAGACGCTCGCCAAAGCGATGCTGGTATGCGCGAAGATGAGTGAGCCGGGGGTGCATATTGTCGGGTCGGACACCATCCAAGACCTTGCGGCCTAGCCACAATCCGAAGTCAGGGACTGAAGCCAATCAAACCCGGGTAGCGAACGCCCTCGGGGCCGATTTCCCTCATCGCCTCATTGCAGCTCGCCAATCGATAGCGCATGCACATGATGGGTCCATCCTGGCAGCTCGTTGTACGCTGCCACGCCTGAACAACGCGCGCGGCCGCCTCCTGGAAGGCCCTAAGCTCATCGCCCTTGAATGTCGCCGCAAGCTCGTCGGCTCCTGGCAAGACCTCATAGCCCCTGCACAGCCGGCTCGCCCCCAAAGCCTGTCCATACCGAGCGCCGGCTTCCTCCGGCGAGACCTTATTGGTTCCCGCCGGTTCGCCCTCAAGGCCCGCGCTGGCGACGCCAGCTAAAGAAATGGCTGCTATGAGAACGCTCGTCCGCATCGCAAATCGCATCATCCATTTCTCCAGCGCGGCGCCCAATTTGGTTGCAGAGCGTAGTAGCGAAACAGTGGCGTCAAAATTGGCCATTCGCATGGGGGGTAAACCTGCTGATCCCCACACTGTGCGGCAATGACGGACTTCACAACACGACCCGAACAGCCTAGAGCAAGATCGTTCTTGATGGAATCACTCAGCCTTCGTCCGGGAGATCTCCAACAGATAAGTGAATCTTGCTCTCAATCAAAAGTGTAGAGACGTGATTCACGTTTCACTTGGAACGGCTCGAGTGCGTCCAAGTGAAACGATCAGGCTCTAGGCATCTCGCACTCCAGGGCGATCGTGGCGGCAGCCGCTCGTCCCCCGTCCCCAACTTTCCATCCAGGACGGCAACATGGGTTTCAAATGCGGCATCGTGGGTCTGCCGAATGTCGGCAAGTCGACGCTTTTCAATGCGCTGACGCAGACCGCGGCCGCGGAAGCCGCTAACTATCCCTTTTGCACCATCGAGCCCAACGTTGGCGAAGTCGGCGTGCCGGACGAGCGGCTGAGTAAGCTGGCAGCGATAGCCAAATCGGGCCAGCTCATCCCGACACGTCTCACCTTCGTTGACATCGCGGGCTTGGTGAGGGGCGCCTCCAAGGGCGAAGGGCTCGGAAACCAATTCCTCGGCCACATTCGCGAGGTCGACGCGGTTGCCTATGTCTTGCGTTGTTTTGAGGACGGCAACGTCACGCACGTGGAGGGGCGCATCGACCCCGGAGCCGACGCAGAAACGGTCGAGACGGAATTGATGCTGGCCGATCTGGACAGCCTAGAGAAGCGCCGCACCAGCATCGAGAAAAAGGCCGCTACCGGAGACAAGGAGGCGAAGGGGCAGGTTGCCATCATCGACAAGGCGCTGGCGCTTTTGCGCGAAGGCAAACCAGCGCGTCTTGCTGAACTCTCAGCCGAAGAAGAACCAGCCTACGCCGCGCTCCAACTCTTAACCGCGAAGCCCGTGCTCTATGTGTGCAATGTCGATGAGCCCTCGGCAGCCACGGGCAACGCGCATTCGCGCGCCGTTGAGGAGAAGGCCAAGTTGGAGGGCGCCGGCTGCGTCGTCATTTCGGCAAAGATCGAGGCAGAATTCGCCAGCCTGGCGGAGGCGGACCGTATCGAGTTCCTCAAGGATCTCGGCCTCGATGAACCAGGCCTCAACAAGCTGATCCACTCCGGCTACGCGTTACTCGACCTCGTCACCTATTTCACAGTGGGGCCCAAGGAGGCCCGCGCGTGGACCGTTACGCGCGGCACCAAGGCGCCGCAGGCCGCCGGCGTCATCCACACCGACTTTGAGAAGGGCTTCATACGCGCCGAAACGATCGCCTACGACGACTACGTCGGGCTCGGCGGTGAAACCGGGGCCAAGGACGCTGGCAAAATGCGCCTTGAAGGCAAGGAGTACGTCGTCAAAGACGGCGATGTCATGCACTTCCGCTTCGCCAACTGAGGGTGGAGGCCGACAGGTGCTTGAGCGGCAGAATAGGCCATTCTCTTGGATCAGTCGGCATTCGGCCGCGCTCGACGGCACGGTCGTAGATGAGGTCAATCGTCTTGACCGCGCTGACCATAGGTCTTGAAGCGTTGCAAGACGCGTTTCATCTCCGCATCGGGAAGAATGTGCGGCTCGCCCAACTCCAGAACCTTGCAGTACTGCGTGGCTAAGACCTCAATCTCGCCGGCAAGCTCTAGTGCGTCATCGAGCGTCTTGCCCAGCGCCAACTGTCCGTGGTTGGCCATCAGGCAAGCGTTGCGCTCGCGCAAGGCCTTGCTGACCTCGTCGGCCAACTCTTCAGTGCCAAACATTGCATACGGTACGAGAGGCACGTCTTTTCCACCCGCGATCGCCACCATGTAGTGGAAGGCAGGGATCTTTTCATGCGCGCACGCGAGCACGGTCGCATGCATCGAGTGTGTGTGAACCACCGCGTTCATGTCAGGGCGAGCATGATACGCTGCTCGATGAAAACGCCACTCGCTCGAGGGCTTGCGAGATTTCTTGGCCGGAACGCCGCCCTCGGCATCGACGTAAACGATGTCGCGTGGGCGGATGTCGTCGTAGGCCATACCCGTGGGCGTGATGAGCATACCGTCCTGCCAACGGCAAGACAAGTTGCCCGAGCGGCCGAGAGAAAGTCCTGTACCGCTCATGGTGAGCGCAGTGTCGATCACCGCGCGGCGCGCTTTCGCCTCCGCCCGGTTCACCTTCGTGCCTTTGCC
>JAUWCP010000056.1 GCA_030609245.1 Hyphomicrobium sp. | reverse complement strand
GCCGGTAAGCGCGGGCAGGGGGAGATCCAAGAGCTCGTCCTCGGCCTGCACGACGAGACGGCCGCTCTGCTCATAAGCATCGAAGTCCTCGCCCCACGCGACCAGCCTTGCGCCCACCCGATCCGCTTCGACGCGTATTACATCTTCCGCCTCCCGCTCTTGCTGGGAAACAACGACTGGAACGCCGGGTCTCAAAATGCCAGCCTTCTCGTAAGCGATCTTGTCGAGCGTGCCCCCAAGCTTGTCGGAGTGATCAAGCGAAATCGAGGTAATGACGCAAAGGGCCGGATTGGCGACGACGTTGGTTGCATCGAGCCGCCCACCGAGCCCTACCTCGAGCAGCAGTACATCGGCCGGGTGCTCGGCAAATGCCAAGAAGGCGGCGGCCGTCGTGATTTCGAATTGCGTGATGTCGTCGTTGCCGTTGACGGCCTGCGTACGCGTCAAGACGTCGATAAGCGCATCTTCGCCGATCGGAGCGCTTTTCCCGTCGCTACCCGCGAGTTCGATACGCTCGTGGAAGCGTACCAGGTGCGGGGACGTATAGACGTGCACGCGCGCACCTGCCGCCTCGAGCATCGCCTTCAGGAAAGCCGTAACCGACCCCTTGCCATTGGTGCCGGCCACTTGCACGCACGGGGGCAGGCGCTTGTGCGGATCGCCCAGCTTGCCAAGAAGCCGCTCGACGCGGCCGAGCGATAAATCGATCAGCAGCGGATGCAGAAGTTTCATCTCGGCGAGGAGCTGAGCGCTCGTCGGCATATCAGCCCTCCCCTCTCGCCACAACCATCGTCCGGCGTCTATCAGGACCTTGACGTACCCTGTCAAGCCGCCGCAGCGTCGTGACGGTTTATTTTCCACGCCCGAGGTTCGAGCCGTTTCTGGATCGTAGCGCAACTGATGTCAGGCACGTTATCCGTCCTTCGGCAGTGGCGGCGTGCCCTCAGAGTCATCCTCACGGTGCGTCGTCTCTCCGCGCTCGAACCGTGAGGGTTCGACCCTTTCCTCTGGACCGAGAATCTCCGGCTCGATTGCAATTTCGGGCAGTGCTTGCACCGGCGCCTCAATGGCGTTGGCATCATCAACCGCCCTGCCGTTGAGATATGGGCTACCGTTAATCCTCCTGCCCGTCGTGTCGCCGCGAACCATGGCTGCCCCATCTTTCACCATGAGCAATTGGCACAGCCTGCTCAGCGTCTCACGCATCTCGTGGCGGTGGACCACCATATCGATCATCCCATGCTCCAACAGAAATTCGGCACGCTGGAAGCCCTCTGGCAATTGCTCCCGGATTGTCTGCTGGATAACGCGCGGGCCCGCAAAACAGATCAGGGCTCCGGGCTCCGCGATGTGGATGTCACCCAGCATGGCATAGGAGGCCGTAACGCCGCCGGTTGTCGGATCGGTGAGTACGACGATGTAAGGCAGCCTTGCCTCTCGCAAACGCTGCACAGCAATCGTCGTACGCGGCATCTGCATCAATGAGAGTATGCCCTCCTGCATACGCGCTCCGCCGGAAGCGCTAAACAGAATAAAGGGGGTCTTCTTTTCGACTGCGCGTAGCATACCCGTCACCACGGCCTCACCCGCCGCCATGCCAAGCGAGCCTGCCATGAAGCGGAAGTCCTGCGCGGCAGCAACAATGTCCTGGCCGTCGAGGCGACCCTCGCCGATAAGCACCGCGTCATCAAGTTCGGTCGATGACTTTGCGTCACGAAGACGATCCGTATAGCGCCGGCCGTCGCGGAATTTTAAAGGGTCCACGAAAACGTCCGGGATGGCGATCTTTTCGTACTCGCCATCATCGAACAGGAGTTGCAGGCGCGCCGGGGCGCCCATGCGCATGTGGAAGTTTGAGCCCGGCACGACGAATTGGTTGGCCTCCAGGTCCTTGTAAAAGACCATCTGGCCAGTCTCCGGGCACTTCACCCAGAGATTGTCCGGCACCTCACGCTTCGTGGTTAGAAAGCTGCGGATCTTCGGACGTACAACGTTGTTGATCCAGTTCACGCTTTTTGATCTCTCAACAGCCTTACGCGCTCGATAGCATTGATCCCGCAGGCCTGAACGGCGCTAATGTAGCATATCGAACCGCGACAATCCCTAATATGGTCGCCCTTCGTAATCGTCTGCACTTACCGTAAGCTCGGCGCGGCAGTCTCGACATTTCGGACGCGCATCAGCCCGTCCGTAGGGCTCCAGCAAAGGACTGAACCAAATCTAGGACAGATGCCACCGTCTTGCTAGTGGACCGTCCTCCAGGTTCGAGACTCTGCTCAATGGCGCTTACGAGGGCAGAACCAACCACGACGGCGTCGGCGCCCTTGGCCAGCGCCTTGGCCTGATCACCCGTTTTTACGCCAAAACCGACCGCAACGGGAAGGGTCGTGGCCTTTTTGATGAGATTAACATGGGTGTGAACAGCGTTAACATCGGGAGCCGCGGCGCCCGTAATTCCCGTAATCGACACATAATAGAGGAAACCTGAGGTGTTGGTGAGCACGGTCGGCAGGCGTTTGGCGTCTGTCGTGGGCGTAGCGAGCCGTATGAAGTTCAGCCCGTGCTTCCTGGCGGGGATGCACAGCTCGTCGTCAGCCTCGGGCGGCACGTCGACGACAATAAGGCCATCCACGCCGGCTGCCGTCGCATCCTTCAAGAACTCCTCGTTCGGGTAGACATAGATCGGGTTGTAGTACCCCATCAGCACAATGGGCGTGTCCTGATCATGCTTGCGGAATTCTGAAACCAATTCGAGCGTGGCGCGCATCTTGTGGCCGGCTTTGAGCGCGCGCAGCGAGGAGGCCTGGATGGCGGGACCGTCAGCCATCGGATCGGAAAACGGCATGCCGAGCTCGATGACATCGGCGCCGGCCTTTGGAAGCCCGAGGAGAATCTTCTTCGAGGTCTCAAGGTCAGGGTCCCCAGCGGTGATAAAGGTGACGAGCCCGGGCCGGCCTTCCTCCTTCAACTTAGCGAAGCGACGATCAATACGAGTGGTTTTCGACATAAGGTTCCTGAGCAAAGGGCGACGCGATGGAGGAGCGACGCACGGTTGGCTCCCGTCTACATTTTCATCCCCAGGTGGCCAGCGACGGCGAAAATATCCTTGTCGCCGCGACCGCACATGTTCATCACAAGTAGATTGTCCTTGGACAATGTTGGCGCCAACTTTTCGACGTACGCCAATGCGTGCGAGGGCTCGAGCGCCGGGATAATGCCCTCGAGCGTCGTGCACATTTGAAAAGCGTCGAGCGCTTCCTGGTCTGTCGCCGCCACATAGGTGACACGGCCCGTCTCCTTCAGCCAGGCATGCTCAGGCCCGACACCGGGATAATCGAGCCCCGCCGAAATCGAATGGCCCTCTAGGATCTGGCCGTCATCGTCCTGCAGGAGATAGGTGCGATTGCCGTGCAGAACGCCGGGGTTGCCGCCGTTCATGGAGGCTGCGTGCCCATTGGGCACGTCAAGGCCGTGGCCGCCCGCCTCGACGCCATAGAGCTTGACGTTCTCATCGTCGAGGAATGGGTGGAAGAGCCCAATCGCGTTGGAGCCGCCGCCGATGCAGGCAACGAGCGTGTCGGGCAGCCGCCCTTCCCGCTCCAACATCTGCTCGCGCACTTCCTTGCCAATAATCGATTGAAAATCGCGCACCAGCTCCGGGTAAGGATGCGGTCCCGCTACCGTGCCAATGATGTAGTAGGTGTCGCGGACGTTCGTTACCCAGTCACGCAGCGCCTCATTCATGGCATCCTTGAGCGTGCCGGCACCGCTGGTCACGGGATTGACCTTGGCGCCGAGCAATCCCATGCGGAACACGTTGGGCTTCTGGCGCTCCACGTCCGTCTTGCCCATGAAGATCTCGCACGGCAGCCCGAAGCGAGCGCACACCGTCGCGACAGCAACGCCGTGCTGCCCTGCGCCCGTCTCCGCGATAATGCGCGTCTTTCTCATGCGACGTGCGAGCAAGATCTGACCAAGGCAGTTATTGATCTTATGACTGCCGGTGTGATTGAGCTCATCGCGCTTAAAGTAAATCTTGGCGCCACCGAATTGCTCAGTCAGCCGTTCGGCAAAATAGAGCGCGCTCGGTCTGCCAGCGTAGTTCGCGTTAAGATCAGCGAGTTCAGCATGGAACGCGGGATCGTTCTTCGCTTCATTATAAGCGCGCTCTAAGTCAAGGATCAGCGGCATCAGCGTTTCGGCGACGAAACGGCCCCCGAAGATGCCGAAATGGCCACGATCGTCAGGCCCGCTTCGGAACGTATTGGGCTTCGTACCCTTGGGTTGTGTAGATGCTGTCGCCATAGGCGCTATCCTCAAGCCGACTGTAACCCGCCATCATGGAGCTTGATTAGCGGTCTTTGCAGCATGAAGAAAGCGGCGGATGAGCTCAGGGTCCTTTTCACCGGGACCCGCCTCGACGCCTGATGATACATCCACGGCCCTGGCGCCCGTCATTCGGATCGCCTCTGCGACATTCAAAGGCGTAAGACCACCGGCAAGCATATAGTCCATCTTGCCGCGCACGCCTTCGAGCGCTTGCCAATCGAAGGCGATGCCGTTGCCGCCGGGCAGCGCACCTGGGCGATCCTCGGGTGCCTTGGCGTCGAAAAGGATGAGATCGGCCTTACCTTTGTAGGCAAGGGCATTTTGGGCGTCTTCCGCGCAATTAACCTTGACCGCTTTCATCACCGGACGGCCCAGGCGCTGCGCAATCTCGGCGACACGCTCGGGAGTTTCTTCGCCATGCAACTGGATCACGTCGGGGTCGGCTGCAGCAACCACCTCGTCCAGCCGGCTATCATCGGGATCGACGAGCAGGGCGACGATTTTTGCCCGCCCGCGGGCCTTGTCCGCCAACTTTCTCGCTGTTGAAAAATCAATGTTGCGCGGGCTCGCTTCGTGAAACACGAGACCGACATAATCGGCGCCGTTGGCAAGCGCGGCCTCAAGCGCACTTTCCGTTTTCAGTCCGCAAATCTTTACGTCTGCCGGCATCGATGTTCCCAAGTGGCGCACTCCGTCTCGGAGGAGAACAGCCCTGCGCCAAGGCATTATACCGCCGGGCGGTGACTTTAGGGCACGTCATATTTGGTTTGTATAACCGGCCGCTGATCAGGCACCCGGCGCGGCGATCTGCCTGGCGGCGCCGGCCGCTTGCGCGTCCCGCTCGCGCGTCAGCCGGTCCGCCTCGGCATGCCAGCGTGCAGCCTCTTTTGCCTTCAAGCGCGCGCTTTTGCGCCAGCGCCCCTGGCTAGCCCACATCGCGACACCACCAACAATGACGCCGATAAGCATTGCGACGAATAAATAAGCATAGAACGGCAGAAGGAGAGAAACCACGGGAGTGTCGGGACGGAAGGGGTCGAGCACAAGGCGCACTTCGTGGCGATTGGCGACAGCCAGTGTAACGAGCACCACTGCCACAGGGATCACAATCAAGAGCCAGAAAATCCGACGCACGTCGTAGAGCCTCAGAACTTGAGCTAGTGGCTTTCTTTAGCGCTGTTGAGCCGCTCGCGAAGTTCCTTGCCAGTCTTGAAGAACGGCACGAACTTCTCAGCGACAGGTACAGCCGCACCAGTGCGCGGGTTGCGCCCCTGCCGAGCCGCCCGGTGTTTCACTGTGAAAGCGCCGAAGCCGCGCAGCTCAACCCTATCTCCCCGCGAAAGTGCTTCAACGATCTCGTCGAACACAACATTGACGATGCGCTCTACGTCGCGGTGATAGAGATGAGGATTGGAACTTGCGATCAAATGGATCAGCTCGGATTTGATCATGGTGGGCCCCGAAGCAAATTACTGTATTCTCTCAATTTTCCGAAGGTTGCCAAACAGAGACGAGGCCGTCAAGACCAAGTGTCGACAAGCTGGGATCGCGCCCCAGAATCCGGACCAGGCGCGCCTCTCCATCGCCCAGCAGCCCCCCCGCAATGGACCTGATCGCGCTCAGAAACCCAAGCGAACTCGACGACTTGGGCTTCCAGTCAATAACCTTCAATTCCGGATCAATCTTGTGCTTCTCGCGCAACCATTTGACCGCCTGGTCCTCGCCGCCAATCTCGTCGACGAGCTTCAATTCAACGGCCTCCCGCCCCGTAAAGACGCGGCCCTGCACCAGCCCTGGGATATCATCCGGTTTGATGCCGCGGCGGGCCTCGACCAGCGACAAGAACCACTGGAAACCCTCGTCGATCATCGATTGGGTGACGGCTTTGCCTTCCTCGTTCAAGGGCTCGAAGGGGGAGGGAACGGCCTTGAGAGGTCCACTTTTGATCGCGTTGACCTTGATCCCGATGTTGTCGAGCAACTGGCTAACCTCGGGCCATTGAACGAGGACGCCAACTGAACCAGTGATCGTATTGGCCCTCGAGACGATGTGGTCGGCCCCAAGTCCAACGATATAGCCGGCCGATGCGGCAATGGTTCCGAACTGCGCCACCACCGGTTTCTTCTTTGCGACATCGCGCAGCGCTTCAAACAATGCCTCGCCGCCCGTCGTCGTGCCGCCGGGACTGTTCACAAAAACAAGAAGGGCTTTCACGTTCTTGGCGTCGGCCAACTTCCTCAACAGTTTAAGCTGGCCACGTTTTTCCGTGATTGTGCCTTCGATCGAAATGCGTGCGATCTGATCTCCGCCCAGCGCCACAGCCAGCCGATCGCCGGCTGCACCAAAAGCAACAAGCGCCACAACAACAGCCGCCACGGCCAGCGCGCGCCACACTCCAAGGCTGCGGCGCAGCCGCCGCCGCGCCAGAACGGTATCGACTTCCAGGGTCATCTCGGCTCTCCAGCCTCAAGCATTGGGGGCGCTTGTCATCGAGAAGCGCCAGTGTTGAAGCGAGTTTGGCAAGCTTACGCTGGCCTTCAATAGTCGCAGCGAGACTCCGGTCATCCAAAAAACGACAAAGCGCGGCCGGAGAAGCCCCGCCACGCTTGCCGCAGATCATCACCATTGCACGGTGGTGGCCTATTCCTCGCTCTTGCTCTTGCTTTTACCCTTGCTCTTACTTTTGCTCTCGTCGCTTGCCTCTGCCTCTGTCGCCGAATCCTCACTTGCGGCCTCGGCGGCACCAGCTTCGGCGGCTTCAGGCTCACTAATGTCTGCGCCGGCATCATCCGCTGCATCGCCATCGTCAGCGTCGGCATCCCCAGTATCGGAGGTCTCGCGCTTTTTGATCGCAGCCTTGAAAATATCGCCGAGCGAAGCACCGGAATCAGAGGAGCCGTATTGGGCCACCGCCTTCTTCTCCTCCGTGATCTCCAGAGACTTGACAGAGACGCTAAGGCGCCGCGCAGCCTTGTCGATGCTCATCACGGCTGCATCGACTTTGTCGCCTACGTTGAAACGGTCGGAGCGCTGCTCAGAGCGATCGCGCGATAGGTCGGATCGCTTGATAAAGGCGGTGATCTCGCCGTCGGCAATCTTGACCTCAATGCCGTTCTCTTGAACAGCAATGACCTCGCACGTCACTACATCGCCTTTCTTATACCGACCAAGCGCGTCGATTGGGTCGCCGGCCAGCTGCTTGACGCCCAGCGAGATGCGCTCTTTTTGGCTGTCGACGTCGAGCACCGCCGCCTTGACGATGTCGCCCTTCTTATAATCCTTGATGATCTCATCACCCGACTTTGTCCAATCGAGATCGGACAAGTGCACCATGCCATCGACACCCCCTTCAAGTCCGATGAAGAGGCCGAACTCCGTGATGTTGCGAATGGGGCCTTCAACCGTCGACCCTTTCGGGTGCATCGAGAGGAAGGCTTCCCATGGGTTGTCTTGCGTCTGCTTGAGACCTAGCGAGATGCGCCGCTTATTAGGATCGACTTCCAGGACTTGCACCTCGACCTGCTGGGTGGTCGCAACGATCTTTCCAGGGTGTATATTCTTTTTGGTCCAGCTCATCTCCGAGACGTGGATGAGACCTTCCACGCCCGGCTCCAACTCGACGAACGCGCCGTAGTCGGCAATGTTCGTCACCGTACCCTGAACGCGCTGGCCGACTGGATACTTGGTCTCGATCGACTGCCAGGGATCGTCCTGCAGCTGCTTCATGCCAAGGCTGATGCGCTGCGTCTCAGTATTAATGCGAATGATTTGAACCTTGACCGTGTCACCCACGTTCAGGATTTCAGATGGGTGATTGACGCGCCGCCAAGCCATATCGGTGACGTGCAACAGACCATCGATGCCACCCAGGTCGATAAAGGCGCCGTAGTCGGTGATGTTCTTGACGAGGCCCTCAATAACCTGACCCTCCGCCAGACGGGCCACGATGTCGGCACGCTGCTCGGCGCGAGTCTCCTCGAGAACGGAGCGGCGCGACACGACGATGTTGCCGCGGCGTCGATCCATCTTGAGGATCTGAAACGGGTGCGGCTGATGCATGAGCGGACCGATGTCGCGTACGGGCCGGATATCGACCTGGCTGCCGGGAAGGAACGCGACAGCGCCATCGAGGTCGACGGTGAAGCCGCCCTTCACCTTGTTGAATATGACGCCGCTAACCTTCTCGCCTTTCTCGAACTGCTTCTCGAGTCGAGTCCAGCTCTCCTCGCGGCGCGCTTTTTCGCGCGACAGAACCGCCTCGCCGAGCGCGTTCTCTACGCGCTCCAAGTAGACTTCAACCACGTCGCCGACCTTGAGCTCCACCGGATTGCCAGGCGTGCTAAATTCGCGCACCGGCACGCGTCCTTCCATCTTCAGGCCGACGTCAATCACCGCGACATCCTTTTCGAGGCCGACCACCTTGCCTTTGACGACGCTACCCTCGACGGCATCCTCTTTGGAAAGGCTTTCGGCGAGCAACGCGGCAAACTCTTCGTGCGTTGGGTTTAGGTCCGTTGATACGACGGCTTCTGCCATGTGACGTAACACTCCTTAGATGCGTTGTTCGCGCCGCGTTGGCGGCATAAGAAACGGTGGATGCGGCAAACAGCGTCCGCCACGGCAACCGTGATCGGACAGTCTCCTGCCGGCTCGTGTGAATGCTGGATCTGATACCGCTGCGATGGGCCTGGCCCGCCAACTAAATTTGGGACACCCTTTGGGCACCCTATTGGCCGATCTTCCTCTTGATCAATCCGACAGCGGCGTCGAATGCCGCCTCTATATCCAAGTCCGACGTGTCAAGCAAGGTGGCATCGGCGGCAGGACGCATGGGGGCGCTTTCTCGCCCCGCATCACGGGCGTCACGGCGCTGAATGTCGGCCAATCCCGTCTCATAGGTCACAGCCCCCGATTGGTCCTGACGCTCCAGGAAACGGCGGCGCGCACGCACCTCGGGTGAGGCTGTGACGAAGATCTTGACGTCAGCGGCGGGGCACACGACCGTCCCGATATCGCGCCCATCGAGGACCGCCCCACCGGGCTGGGCCGCGAACGCCCGCTGATAGTCAAGCAGCGCCGCCCTCACCTCAGAGATGCTGGCGACGATCGAGGCCCACTCCCCCGTCCCAGGGCTGCGCAGGCCGGGATCATCGAGGGAAGAAGGATCGAGGCTGCGCGCCAACGCCACCGCCGACCAAGTGTCCGGCAATCGAAAACCGCGGGCATGCACATCGCGGGCGACAGCGCGATAAAGCAGCCCCGTATCGAGACAGGGCAGGCCCCAATGTCGCGCAACGAGCTTGGCAAGCGTGCCCTTGCCCGAAGCGGCCGGTCCATCAATCGCGATAATCATTCGGCCTGCCTGATCGGATCGGTGAACGTAGCACCGAGGCCTTCCATGAGCCCACGAAACTCTGGAAAGCTCGTTGCTATCATCGTTGCGTCATCGACGGTCACCGGGTGCTCGCCCGCAAGACCCATCGTCAGGAATGCCATGGCAATGCGATGGTCCAGATGCGTTGTCACGATGCCACCGCCCGGCACCGTCGCTGCACCATGCACGATGAGCGCCTCTGGCTCTGCCTTAGCGTCAATTCCATTGGCGATAAGGCCGGCAGCCGTTGCCGCGAGGCGGTCGCTTTCTTTGACCTTCAGTTCGGAAAGACCCTGCATGCATGTCACTCCATCGGCAAAGGCGGCAACGACGGCAAGTGCTGGATATTCGTCGATCATGCTGGGCGCGCGTTGCGCGGGAACGCTGACGCCCTTGAGCTTCGAAAAACGCACGCGAATGTCAGCAACCGGCTCGCCGCCCTCCTCGCGCGTGTTGAGAAAGGCAACGTCGCCGCCCATTTCTTGCAAAGTCAGATAGAAGCCGGTGCGCGTGGGATTGACCAGAACGCCCTCGATCGTCACATCCGATCCGGGAACGATGAGGGCCGCAGCGGCAAGAAATGCAGCCGAGCTGGGGTCGCCAGGAACCGTCACATCGTGACCTGCGAGTTCCCCATCACCCCTTACGGTAATATGCGTGAGGCCATCCTGCACAACGCTTCGCACATCGGCACCGAAGAAACGCAGCATGCGCTCGGTGTGATCGCGCGTTGCCTCTTTTTCAATGACCGTAGTCTCACCGGCCGCATGCAGCCCGGCTATGAGGATTGCGCTTTTCACCTGCGCGGAGGGGACGGGCAGCTCATAGGTAAAGGGCACCAAAGCCGAAGATCCGCGCACGTTGAGCGGCAGCGTGTCACGGTCTTCTTCCACCTGAAGTCCCATTCGCTTGAGCGGGATCAGGACGCGGCCCATAGGGCGCCTACTGAGCGAAGCGTCGCCCGTCATGCGCACGGTGATGTCGTGGCCCGCGATAACACCCAGCATCAACCGGGTGCCGGTGCCTGAGTTGCCGAAGTCGATTGGCGCCTCCGGTTGGCGCAGGCCACCCACGCCGCAACCCGTAATGCGCCATTCGCCGCCCACTTTTTCCACAGATGCGCCCAGCGCAGCGACCGCCTTCGCCGTGTTGACGACATCGTCGGCCTCCAGCAGGCCGCGGATCCGACTCACGCCGGACGCCAGCGCCGCGAATATCAGCGCGCGGTGCGAGATCGACTTGTCGCCTGGTACCCGGACCCGGCCGGTGAGCGGCCCGGCTTTGGACGTGGCCAGGGGCTGGGAAGCGGTAGGGCTCTGGGAACGCACGGGTCTCGAGGCTCCAGCGGGCGCCGGCGGCACAGCCCGCATCGGCTAGTGTTGGTCGGCATAGAGCCGAGCCGTCGCAGCCCTGTCAACGGCGCGGCCCCGCTTTATGACGGTAGGCGGCAGAACGACGCTTTGCTTTTGACAAGCTGAAGGCCTTGTGGCAGATCGCCTACAATTCTCCCAAAACCTTAAAGGTTGGCTCCATGGCGACCAAGCAAAACCGCGGGACAAAGCGCACCTGTCAGAGTAGCGAGTGCGGCTCCCACTTTTACGATTTGAACCGCACCCCCATCGCTTGCCCGATCTGCGGTGCTGAGTATGTCGTCGCCTCTGCACCGGCGCCTATTATCGTCGTGCAGCCTGAAGAGCCGGCACCCCCC
>JAUWCP010000288.1 GCA_030609245.1 Hyphomicrobium sp. | reverse complement strand
GCGGGTCTGTGTCATTCTGGGAATGGGTTCCGGAGGTAACATGGCGTTGAGATCTGCCGTGATATTGAACACCCTAACAGGGGCCATGGCCATAGCGGTAGCGTCGAGCTTCAGCTCAAAGCCCAGATCCCCTGGAAACCGTGCTCCTGAGCCCCACGAAGTGGGTCTGAGGGCGCCGAAGTCGGCTCAGCTCGGGTGTTCAAGCGGGGTGGGTCAGCACTAGCGGCACGGCTGGACTCGATTGTCGTTTAAGGATATGTGACGCGACAGCTTGTTGTGGTATTGGCCTTACGTTAGTGCACTGGGCAGGTAACGAAGCGACACGGGCCCCTGGCTTGGTTCGAGCGAGGGTGGGAGAATGATATGGACGAAGTTGGAACGAAGATCGTCGAGATCCTGAAGAAGCATATGAAGGAGCCGCGGGACGACATTTCGCTTTCGACCCCGTTGGCGGATCTCAACATTGAATCGCTCGACCTGGCGATGATCGTTTTCGACATCGAGGACACGTTCAGCATTGAGATTCCCTATAACGCGAATGAAGACGTTGAGGACTTCAAGACGGTCGGTTCCGTCGTTGATCGCGTTAAGGATTTGGTTCAAAAGGGTCCTGCGGCAGCTGGCGCCGATGCGGCCAAGGCCTAGCGGCCACCGTTTGGTGACACCTTCATTTGCGAGCTGCCAGCAAGGCATTCGCCAGCTCGCAGTGTCAGCTTACCCAGCGGCGTCCCGGTGACGCCCACAACCGTCAGGTAAAGGACAGCCATGGCAAAGGCGAGCGACGCACGCCGCGTCGTCGTGACGGGGACCGGCGTCATTACGCCCATCGGCCTTTCCGTCGACGACTTCTGGAATTCAATGAAGGCCAGCAAATGCGGCGTCAGTGAGCTTGGCGGGTTCCCGCTTGAGGATCTCAAAATTCTGATTGCAGCGCAGATCAAGGATTTTGATCCCAAGGTGCGGCTGAAGCACTTCCAACGCGATAAGCTTGTCATGCACGCCGACCGTTACTCGTGGTTTGCCGCTGCGGCGGCCGACGAGGCGGTCAAGCAGTCTGGTCTTGAGTTCCCGATCGCCGATCCCTACCGCTCGGCCTGCATCGTCGGCTCGGGCGCTGGCGGTCTCGTCTCCTACGAGAACTCTTACCGGGCTCTCTTTATCGAAGGGAAGCGCGCAACCCACCCGCTGACGTTGCTGCGCATCATAGGGTCGTCGGCTAGCGCGCACGTCGGCATCGAATTTGGCGTGAAGGGTCCGACATTCGCCACCTGCAGCGCGTGCTCGACGGCAACCCATGCCTTCGGTGTCGCGCGCGACTACATTCGCAACGGCATTGTCGACGTAGCGATTGCGGGCGCATCGGAGTCGGTCATTAACTACGGCACAATGAAGGCTTGGCAGGCGCTTCACGTGTTGTCCCCTGAAGGCTGCTTTCCCTTTTCCAAGAAGCGAAATGGGACCGTTCTCAGTGAGGGTGCCGGCATATTGGTGATGGAGTCCTTGGAGCACGCCAAGGAACGTGGCGCCAATATCCTGGCCGAACTCGTTGGCTACGGCATGTCGTCAGACGCGAAGGACATGGTAAACCCCGATATCGAGGGCCCAAGGGAGGCAATGCGTATGGCCCTAGATGACGCAAAGCTGGCGCCCTCCGACATCGAATACCTGAACGCGCACGGGACCGCGACGACCATTAACGACGCCAATGAAACAAGGGCCATCAAGGCAGTCTTTGGCAACCACGCCATGAGCTTGGCAATCTCATCGACCAAGTCGATGCATGGTCACCCGCTCGGCGCTGGTGGTGGCATCGAAGCGGCAGCGTGTATCCGCGTCCTCAACGAAGGTTGGGTGCCACCGACCATCGGCCTCGACTATCCTGATCCCGAGTGTGATCTTGATTATATTCCCAACAAGGGCAGGGACCTCAAGGTCAACTACGTGATGTCAAACTCCTTTGCCTTTGGGGGCCTCAACGCCGTCGTTGTATTCGGACCTCCCCCCGCGTGAGGCCTCGGGACACTGCGGCGCTCGTGCCTAACACGCGATGCCGGCTAATCTTCACAAGGGTCAAAAGCGATCGGTGAAAGCCGATCTCAAACCAAGTGGCAAGCGTGCCGCCAAACCGGCCGATCGCCGCGTCGAGATCAGCGCGGGGACGGTAAAGATACGGGCCCGACTTCTCAACACTCCGACTGCTGACCGGGTCTGGCGCGCCCTTCCGCTCCACTCCACGGCCAAGACGTGGGGGGAGGCCATCCATTTCGAAACGCACGTAGAATCCGGGCGCGAGCCCACCGCCCGAACAGTTGTCGCGCCGGGCGATATCTGCTTCTGGGTTGAGGACGACCGCATTATCATCGTCTTTGGCCGCACCCCCATTTCCCGCCCCAATGAATGCCGTCTGCCGCGCCCCTGCAACCTGTGGGCCCGGGCTCTTGATGACGTCAGGGTATTGAAAGCCGTGCGTCCTGGTGAGAAGGTGTCGGTAACGGCAGTAAGCGACTGACGGGCTCTTGGAGGTGCGTAGTGCGGGAGATCGTAATCCGGGCAGGGAATGTTGCGATCCGTGCAAGGCTCTTGGAAACTCCGACTGCGGAGCGTATTTGGGCCGTCTTGCCTATCTATGCATCAGCGCGGATGTGGGGCCACGAGGTCTACTTTCAGGCGCCCGTGTGCACGGACGTTGAGCCGGACGCGCGCGATGTGGTGAGCGCTGGCGAGATCGCCTTTTGGCCGGATGGAGACGCCATCGCGATCGGGTTTGGGCCGACGCCCGTGTCTAGAAGCGGCGAGATCCGGCTCGCGAGCCCCTGCAACATATGGGCCCTGGCGCTGGATGACGTGAGTCAGCTGAAATCGGTGCATGCTGGCGAAGAGGTTGCTGTCGTGTCGGCAAACGAGCGTGAAGGCACCTCCGCCAACTAGGTCGCCTGCGTCCCGATGGAGCCTGAGACCGCGCCCACTGCCTCTCCAGTTCTGGTGCCGGTTCTGCCTGAACTCGA
>JAUWCP010000141.1 GCA_030609245.1 Hyphomicrobium sp. | reverse complement strand
CGGGACTTTCCATATCATCGGGATTGGCGGCATCGGCATGAGCGCCATTGCCGAGATCCTGCTTGAGAAGGGCTATTCCGTCCAGGGCAGCGATCAAAAGGACAGCGCCAACGTGCGCCGCCTGCGCACCAAGGGCGTTCGCATTTTCATTGGACACGATCAGGTCAATCTCGTCGGCGCACGCTTGGTTGTGATCTCAAGCGCGATCAGGAGCGGCAATCCCGAGCTGGAAGCGGCGCGCGCCAAGGGCCTGCCCGTCATCCGCCGCGCCGAGATGCTGGCAGAGCTGATGCGGCTCTACTCCACAATCTCGGTGACCGGCACGCACGGTAAGACGACGACGACATCGCTCATCGCCCACATCTTTGCAGACTGCCGGCTCGATCCCACGGTTATCTCTGGCGGTATCATCAACGATTGGGACTCGAATGCGCGACTCGGCAACGGCCGGTGGATGATCGTGGAGGCGGACGAGTCTGATGGGACGTTTGTGCGGCTGCCGACGCAGATAGGCATCGTGACCAGCATCGATCCCGAGCACCTCGATCACTTCAAGACGATCGAAAACATGCACCGGGAGTTCGAGACGTTCCTGCGCAACATTCCCTTCTATGGGCTTGCCGTAGCGTGCATCGATCACCCGGTAGTACGCGACATGGTCGAACGGTTGGAGCTGCGCCGCGACGGGCGGCGGCTTCTCACGTATGGCACGTCGCAGGGTGCAGACCTTATGCTCCACGGGATGCGTTACGAGGGACACCGCTTCTTGATTGACGCCGAACTTGGCCGGCGTGTGCGCGGCGGTGAGCGGATAATCCGCGGCTGGACGATCCCGCTCCCCGGTGAGCACAATGCGCTCAATGCGCTCGCAGCAATTGCTGTTGCGAGCGAGGCTGGCATTTCCGATGAAGCGATCCACAAGAGCCTTGCGAACTTCCCCGGCGTCAAGCGGCGCTATGAGCTGGCTGGCATGTGGAATGGCGCAGCGATCTACGACGACTATGCGCATCACCCGGCGGAAATTAGCGCCGTGCTGGGGGCTGCGCGCGGCAGTTCCAGCGGTCGCCTGATCGCGGTGTTTGAGCCGCACCGCTATACGCGTGTGCGCGATCTCTTTGGCGATTTCTGCGCGAGCTTTCGCGATGCCGACAGCGTCATCGTGGCGCCGCTCTACACGGCCGGCGAGCTGCCGATCGACGGCATCGACCAGCACACGATGGCAGAAGGCATTCGAAGGACCGGGCATCCCGCGGTTATCGCGATAGACAGTCCACGCGATCTTATCCCGCTGCTACGTCGTAGCGTGCGTCCTGGCGACTCGGTCGTTTGCCTCGGCGCCGGGGTATCGACGGAATGGGCGCATGGGCTGCCCGACTGGCTCGGCACCGAAGAGCCGCGTCGTGCCGGAGGCGCGCTATGAGAAAGTGTGCCGGAGGCGCGCTGTGAGAAAGTGTGCCGGAGGCGCGCTGTGAGGAATTGCGCCGGTGGCGCGCAATGAGAAAGTGCACCGGAGGCGCCTCGTGACTTTTCCCGACATTACCGCGGACCTCAAAGAGAAGCTGCCCGATCTTAGGGGCCGCATGACTGCCAATGCGCCATTGTCCGACATCACGTGGTTTCGGGTTGGCGGCCCTGCACAAGTGCTCTACTCGCCGGCAGATGAAGCCGATCTCGCCTACTTCCTCAAAGGAGCGCCTCGCGACCTGCCGGTGACGGTCGTCGGTCTCGGCTCCAATCTTCTGGTGCGCGACGGTGGCCTGCCGGGCATCGTTATTCGCTTGGGCCGCGGCTTTGCCAGTGTCAGCGCCGAGCCGGGCCACCGGGTTCGAGCCGGCACCTCGGTACCAGACGTGAAGGTTGCGCGCGCTGCTGCCGAGGCCGGAATAGCGGGCCTCGCGTTTTACAGGGGCATTCCTGGCTCAATCGGCGGCGCGCTGCGCATGAACGCCGGTGCGCACGGATGTGAGACCAAGGATGTTCTCATCGAAGCGCGCGCTGTTGATCGCGAGGGCAAAATTTACACGCTGTCTCTCGCTGACATGGGCTTTCGCTATCGACACTCGAGCGTGCCCCAAGAATTCATCCTGACCCAAGCGCTGTTCCAAGGAAAGCCGGGTGATCCGGCAGAAATCTTACGTGAGATGGAGGACGTGGCGGACTACCGCGAGAAAAACCAGCCTATCCGAGAGCGCACTGGGGGATCGACCTTCAAGAATCCGCCCGATGCTAGCGCTTGGAAGCTTGTCGACGATGCTGACTGCCGCGGTCTACGCGTGGGCGGCGCCAAGGTGTCGGACATGCACTGCAACTTTCTCATCAACGAGGGCGGCGCTAGCGCCGAGGACATCGAGCGGCTTGGGGAAACCGTGCGTGCGCGTGTCAAAGCGAAGTCCGGTGTTACTTTGCAGTGGGAAATCATTCGCATAGGACTACCTAACCCCGGGCGCCCGACCGGCGAAGCGCTGGCAGAGGCCGCCTTCTCATGATCGGGCAGGCACCGCAGCGCAAGCGCAACCATGTTGCCGTGCTCATGGGCGGCTGGTCTGTTGAACGCGAGATCAGCCTAAGTTCCGGCAAGGCCGTTGCTGCCGCGCTGGAGGGCGAGGGCTATCGCGTCTCAACGATCGATGTGGATCGCGACGTTGCTGTAAGAATTGTGCAGGTCAAGCCCGACGTTTGCTTTAACGCACTGCACGGCCGCTTCGGCGAGGACGGTTGCATACAAGGCGTCTTGGAATGCCTCGCCATCCCCTATACGCACTCGGGCGTTCTTGCGTCTTCACTCGCAATGCACAAGGAGCGCGCAAAGGATGTCTTGCGCCCGGCCGGCGTGCCGGTGGCCGATGCTGAGGTCGTAATGCGCAAGGAGGCATTGGAGCGCCATGTCATCGCCCCCCCTTACGTCGTCAAGCCTCTGGCGGAAGGCTCCAGTGTCGGGGTCGTCATCGTGGGCGAGGGTGCCGATAGACCGCCCAAACTGATCGCGGAGGGCGGGGCCCTGGAGGAGAGCGTGATGGTTGAGCGCTATATTCCAGGGCGCGAACTCGCCTGCGCGGTGATCGGCGAGTTCGTCACCGAGGTTGTCGAGATCGTGCCCCTGAATGGGCTCGCCTTCTACGATTACGAGGCAAAATATGCCCCCGGAGGATCACAGCACGTATTGCCGGCCAATCTTTCACCGGATGTTTACCAATTGGCCCGGAAATACACAGGTCAGGCTTACACGGCGCTCGGCTGCCGTGGCGCGGCACGGGCAGACTTTCGTTACGACGAAGCGGGTACGGGCGAGCTCATATGTCTTGAGATCAATACCCAGCCCGGAATGACTGAGACTTCGCTGGTGCCGGAGATGGCAGCATATGCGGGCTGGTCCTTTGGCGAGCTCGTGCGTTGGATGGTTGAGGACGCGAGTTGCAACAGGTAGGGATCGGTGTTGGGTATCTTGGGCGGGCGCAAGCCACGCTGCAACCCGATCTAACCCCAAGCAGCGGCCTTCCTCCGGTCTCCCCTAAAGCTTCCGTTATGGGCAGCGCCAGAAGGCGACGTCCTGTTTCGCCGCGCCGGCGCTCCTTTGGGCTCAAGCTTGGCTTCATCGTCTTCGCAGGGCTATCGGGCGCATTTGCATTCAGCGTCTTGACCGACGGCGGTAGGCACCTGCGCGCAATGGCACCGTTTTTCCCAGAGGTCGATGAGGTTCTCTACTGGACGGGGCTGCGGATCGATCAAGTGACGGTGAGCGGGCAGCGCTTCACGCCAGATGCCGACGTTTTCGATGCGCTCGACCTGCCCAACGTCCGCTCTTTGTTGAGCATCGATAGCGGTGCCGCCCGCGAAAGAATTGAGCGGTTGCCTTGGATTGCGACGGCTACAATCAACCGCATTTTTCCCGGCTCCCTTGAGGTCCATGTGACGGAGCGCAAGCCCGCGGCGCTGTGGATTCGCGGCAATCGCGAATATCTCATCGACGCGACGGGGCGCGTGCTGAGCGCAGTGAAGCCGGGCAAAGAACGCGGCCTTCCACGCGTTGCGGGAGAAGGTGCGGCGGACGAAGCCAAACCGCTGTTTGATCTCGTGGCGCGCTATCCCGCCATTGCGCAACGTTTTGTAATGGCGGAGCGCGTCGGCGGGCGCCGCTGGACGTTACGGCTGACAAATGGCGTGACGGTTCACCTTGGGGCGGACCGCGAGGCGATGGCGTTTGAGGCGCTGTCTTCGGTTGCCGATCTCGGCAAACTCCTTTCCGGTCGCGATGTGATCGTCGATTTGCGCAGTCGCGGGCGCATCACCGTGCGCCCCGACACACTCCGCCCGTCTACAAAACTCCCCACCCAAGCGAGTTGAGGTCTTGAAAATGCTGAGCCGGAACCAGTCAGAGCGAAGGCGAGGCGAAATAGTCGGCTTGCTCGACGTTGGCACCAACAAGATAGTGTGCCTAATCGCTGAACTCGTGCCTGCGGGGCGCAATAGTCCCGGCGGTATCAAGAGCGCGCGCGTCCTCAGCGTCGGACATCAGCGTTCGCGGGGGGTGAAGGCAGGGGTCATTACCGATCTGGCCGAGGCGGAGGCCGCCATCCGCGCGACAATTGCTCAAGCCGAGCGCAAAGCGCGCGTAACGCTGGAGGAGGTTTTCGTCTCCGTCTCCTGTGGCCGGCTGCAATCCTTGAACTTTTCAGCCTCGGTCGACATCGACGGCGGTGTCGTCGATGAGCACGACATCGATCGCGTGATGGCCGGGGCGCGCTCGTGGACTGAGCGCGAGGGGCGCATGCTCATTCACCTCAACCGTATCGGATTCCGTTTGGACGATACAACTGACGCAGGCGATCCGCGCGGTATGGCGGCGCGGCGTATGACGTGCAACCTGCACGCCGTGGCGGCCGACGAGGCCCCAATCCGCAATCTATTGCACGTTATTGAGTGCTGCTACCTCTCTGCATCGGCGCTTGTGACCGCGCCTTACGCGAGCGCGCTTGCCACTACCAGTGAGGAGGAACGCCATCTCGGCGTGACATGCATCGATATGGGCGGCGGCACCACGACCGTGGCGGTATTTGCCCAAGGCCACTTCATCCATGCCGGGACCGTACACATGGGCGGTCATCACATCTCTTGTGACATCGCGCAAGCGTTGCAGACGCCACTTGCAGAAGCCGAGCGAATCAAGACGTTGTATGGCACAATGCTAGTCGCTCAGTCGGATGAGCACGAAGAGTTTTCATATCCGCTTGCGGGCGAAGACGACGGTGTCATGGGCCGCATGACGAAAGCAGACCTTGCTGGGCTTATCCGCCCGCGGGTTGCCAACATGCTGGCGCTGGCGCGAGAGCGCATCGAGCACAGTGGCGTGTCCGCCTATGCCGGGGAGCGGGTTGTGTTGACCGGCGGTACGAGTGAGCTAGTCGGCATGGGTGAGTTTGCCGCCGATGCTTTGGGGCGGCCGGTGCGCGTCGCTAGCCCGCAGCCTATCGCCGGGATGGGACAGAGCGTTACGAGTCCAGCGTTTTCGACAGTAGCGGGTCTTCTTGCCGTCGCGGTCGCGGGTGGTGAGGAGGTCACGGTGTACAGAGATCGCGATGCGCTCGCGTCGGGCTATTTAGAGCGCGTGGGCCAATGGCTCAAGAGTGGTTTCTGACAACGATTGTAGGGAAGAAGCCGGGGGCGTTGGACGCTTTTAGGATTAAAGGGATGGCGACATCCTGGACGGTTCGACGAAGCGGCGCTCAGGAACTAGGGGGTGCGATGAGCATCAAGCTGCAGCTTCCCAAGCTCACCGACCTGAAGCCACAGATCACTGTTATCGGTGTCGGCGGAGCTGGCTGTAACGCCATCAACAACATGATCGCGATTGGTCTTAGTGGGGTCGACTTTGTCGTCGCCAACACCGACGCGCAAGCGCTTGCCGTATCGACCGCGGATCATCGCTTGCAGCTCGGGGTGAACCTCACGGAAGGACTGGGCGCCGGCGCCAATCCTGAGATTGGCGAAGCCGCCGCCGAAGAGGCGATCGACGATATCCGCGCGCAGATCGCTGGTTCGCACATGGTTTTCATCGCTGCCGGTATGGGTGGCGGAACCGGGACTGGAGCCGCCGGCGTCATTGCGCGCGTCGCCAAGGAAATCGGAATTCTAACAGTCGGCATCGTGACGAAGCCGTTTCACTTTGAAGGTGCCCGGCGTATGCGTATTGCCGAGGCGGGCGTAAAGGAAATCCGCAAGCAGGTCGATACGCTGATCGTTATTCCCAATCAGAATCTCTTCCGCATTGCCAATGAGAAGACGACGTTTGCCGAGGCCTTCGTGCTCGCCGATCATGTTCTTTATTCAGGCGTCGCTTGCATCGTTGACCTCATCGTCAAGGAAGGCTTGATCAACCTCGACTTTGCCGACGTTCGT
>JAUWCP010000319.1 GCA_030609245.1 Hyphomicrobium sp. | reverse complement strand
GCTTACGCTTGGTGGGCGTGGTCCCCAGCGGCCAGCTTCTTGAGCGTGACGCGATCGACCTTGCCCGTGGGATTGAGCGGCATCGCATTGAGGAAAACGATCTCCTCCGGCGCCTTGTACCCGACGCGTTCACGGGCAAATTGGATCAGCTCTCGGGCTTTCGGCCGTTTCGCCCCAGACTTGATCTCGACATAGGCGCGCACGTTCTCACCATGCATGAGATCGTGCACGCCTATAACGCCGGCATTCTCGACAGCCGGATGCTCCAGCAGCGCTTCTTCGACCTCCTGTGGGCAGACGTTGGAGCCATCATGCACAATGATTTGCTTCTTGCGGCCGCAGAACCATAGATAGCCATCTTCATCGGCCTTCATCACATCGCCCGTATCCAGCCAGTCATCTTGGATCACATCGGCACTGGCCTCCGGATTGTTCCAGTATCCGCTCGTTCGGGTCGGTGTTTTGACCCACAGGCGGCCTTCCTGGCCGTGAGGCAACTCCTGCCCCGTGTCATGTCGAATGGAGAACATGAAACCAGGATTTGGTGGACCAACCGAGCCAAGCTTGACGACGCCTGAGGGGGGATTGGTCGCGGCGAGCCCGATCTCCGTCATGCCATAGCCTTCAATTACCGGATGCCCAGTAAGGGCGATAAACTCCTTTTCTAACTCGGCGGGGACCTTGTCCCCTCCGGAGCGGCAGAGGCGCAAAGAGCTAAAGTCGTCCCTCGAAAGATCGTGCTCACGGATGAGGCGGAGCAAGGCCGTTGGCAGCATCGAGAGCACCGTCGGTCGCGCGGCGCGTAAGAGAGGCGCCAGCTCCTCGTGGTCAAAAGCCCTAGCAACGACAACGCTTGCTCCGGCCGAAATTGCCGAGAAAGAAAACGTGAAGCCGCCCATGTGGGAGCACGACGAGCCCGGCAGCAAGACGTCGTCTGCAGTAAGTTCGAATGATGCTGCCGCGCTCGCAAACATCCAACCGAGAGACCCGAACGTATGCGTCACGCCCTTCGCTGGGCCCGTGCTGCCTGAGGTGAAAAAGATGGCCGCCGGCGCATTCGGATCCGGCTGAGGAAGCGCGATGGCCAGCGGCTCCTCTTCCAGCATGCGCTCGAAGCTTAGCCCGCCGTTCTCGCTTGCACCATAGGTCACGACGCCGAGCGGCAGGCTGCTCGCCTTGCTGGCGGCAATGTCACCTGCGCGCTCTGCATGCGCCAGAATGATCGCCGCTTCGCTGACCTCTAGAGCATGATTTATCTCTGGCGGGGTGTAGCGGTAGTTGAGCGGCGTCGCTACGAGACCTGCCTTAAAACAGGCGATGTAATGAGCGAGCAGCGCTATACGGTTTGGCATAAGAGAGGCCACACGATCGCCCGGTTTTAGACCGAGCGCCAAATAGTGGGCTGCAAGGCGGCTCGTGGCGCGCTCAAGCTCGACCCAGGTCAGCTGTCTTTCCATCGAGATCAAGGCCGGTTCGCCGGGCCGATCATGGAGACCGCGCTGCAGTAGATCGGAGAGTTGAACGGGTGCTTCCAGCAAAGGTCCGGAATGCGGCATCGTATTCACCTCCACGGCGCTACAGTGAACCGCAAGAAAGTTAGACGGATCACTGCGTCGCTGCGAACCTTATCTGAACCGATATTTTCTCTCCAAAAGAGCGCCGGTTCTCTCGGGGATTACACCAGACTTTTTTGTCAGATATGGGCATTTGGCCTGCACACACGCACTACCTTCTAGAAGGTGAATGCGGTCTGCAAGCCCCTCGCCAATTGCCTTGATCGAAATCAACACTAGGAGAGGCGCGTCCGGAAGACACCGGTCGGGCGATGTCCGCTTTTGACCCAAAGCGGACATTGAGGGCATTCGACGCCAATCGGATCAAACACCGGTCATTGAAGATCCAACCACACGACACGAGCGGTCGATCGGAGTCCACTTGAACCGCAAACGCCAGAGGACATCTTGCTGGCCTTAGATTGCGCAGGTTATCCTATCCGCCGGTCAACACGAAAGGGCCCGCAGACGCGTCTGGCTGCCTTACAGGGACTAGACGAGCCATCTCAGCCTGGAGGAGAGGACATGATGCCCAAGCGTTGGATTATTGCGCTCGTGCTTGTATGTGGTGTGATCTGGGGTGTGCCGAAGGCGCTCGCGACCGAAGCCGCGACGCCGCAGGAAGTGATCGCCAAGGTCAACGCGGCGGCGGCCTATCTCGCCAAGAACGGCAAGAGCGGCCTCAAGGCCTTCGACAGCGCCGACTCTCCCTTCGTCTGGAAAGACATTTACGTCTTCGTCTTCGATTGCGCGGCTGGCCTCGCGGACGTGGCGCATCCCGTTTCGACAACCAAAGAGCAGAAAGTGGCCACGACCAAGGATGCGACAGGCAGGGTGATCGGTCCCGAAGTGTGTAAGGCGGCGGAGCGCCCCGGCGGCGGTTGGGTCGAATATATGTGGTGGCAGCCCGTCAAGGTCGAGGGCGAGAAACAATTGGACTACGCCAAGAAGATCT
>JAUWCP010000067.1 GCA_030609245.1 Hyphomicrobium sp. | reverse complement strand
GCGGGCGATGAACATGTGAAGCCGTACCCATTTGCAAGTCAGGACCCTGCCGTCCTTGCCGCCGCCGGCGTGTCCACAGACATCATTCGCTCCCTTAGCCACCAAAGAGAACTCTTCGAGGGGCTTCCCGGTAAGGGCGCCGTTCTTTTCGTGCCGATCGACTTCACGCTGCCCGAAGATGGCTGGGAGCCTTCCGACTACGGCTACGAGGCCTTCCTTGCAGCTTTGGAGCACGTTGCCCCTGCCGCCGTCGTCACCTCGCTGCACAATCTCCTTGGGGGTGGGGGCGATGCGCTGGCGGTGCGCGCGCAACCCCACATCTTAGGCTATGCAACCGCGGCCGGTGCTGCGGATATCTGGCCGGTGGCGGGCATCGCGTTGGTGCCGGCCGTGCAAGCCAAGATGATCTATACGCTGGCTGCGATCTACGGTGTCGAGTGGAACCGGCGTGCACTTGCAGAATTCGCAGGCGCGTTGGGCGCGAGCACGGTGATACAAATTGGGTCGGGGTTCGGCGCGCGTCAGCTTGCAAAGCTGGTGCCGCTCTATGGCCAGACGGCTGGCGCGGCCGCTGCCGCCGTCATGAGCTTTGCAACGACGTATGCGCTGGGTAAGGCTGCGTGCTACTTTCTTGGCCGGCGCAAATCGGGCGCCAGCGATCCAGCAGGCGTGGCGCAAACTTATAAGGACGCTCTAAGCACCGCGCTGCGCCTCGCGCGGGAGCGGGGCATCACCAACACAAGTTCGAGAAACGACGAATGAAAAGGGCAACGCGCGCCCTCGCATACCTTCGCACCGCGATGCTGATCATCGCGCTGGCGCTGCCTTTGCTATCGCTCATTTTGCTCGGCTCGCTCTGGCTATGGGAGAACGGGTACGTCCTCTATTGGGCGATGGGCGCATGCCTCATCGTGGCTTCTATCTACGCCGTAGAACGGTGGCTGCTACGCGAAACAGTCGCCAGCGCGAGGGCTGCAACCGATCTGGAGGAAGAGCCGGACCCCGCATGGACGGGGCGAGAGACAGCGGCTTGGGATGCGGTTCAGGCCATCGCAAATGGCATAGATCCGGCTAAGTTCAATAGCCGCGATGCCATTTTTGCGTTGGGGACGCGCACGATCGATGCGGTTGCGCGTCAGATGCACCCCAGCGAGAAGGACCCGTTGTGGAAGTTTACCGTGCCCGAGGCGCTGGCGCTGGTGGAGCGCGTTAGCGGTGAGCTTGGCCCCTTCGTACGCGAGAACATACCGCTCGGCGACCGGCTGACTGTCGGCCAAGTCATGGCGATATACCGCTGGCGTTCGATCATTGGCGTGGCGGAGCAGGCCTTCGATCTCTGGCGCATCATCCGTCTCATGAATCCGATGTCGGCAATCACGCAGGAAATGCGTGAGAAGGTGACACGGCAAATTTATGATTGGGGGCGCGATGAGTTGGCGCGGCGGCTGGCTTCTGCCTACGTGCGCGAAGTAGGGCGCGCGGCGATCGATCTTTATAGCGGGCGGCTGCGCGTCTCACCTGAGACGCTGGCGACCACAGTGACGGGAGCAACGCGCGAGGACAGGGCGGAAGCGCCGGCGCTTGTAGAGCCGCTGCGAATCCTCATCCTGGGGCAGGTGAATGCCGGAAAGTCGAGCCTCGTGAATGCTCTTTCAGAAGAGATAAAGGCTGCCGTCGACGTACTGCCGGCGACGCGGGGTTACACAGCCTATGAATTGAAACGCGAAGGGTCGCCCGAGGCGCTGCTGATTGACGGTCCCGGTCTCAGCGCAGACGCCGCCGCTATGCTTGAGTTATTGGAGGAGGCTGACGACAGCGATCTCATCCTCTGGGTCAACTCCGCGACGCGGCCTGACCGCGACACGGATCGCAAAGGGCTCGATGCGTTACGCGATCATTTGGCCGCTCGCTTGGAGCGTCGCGCGCCACCGATCCTGATAGTCTTGACCCACATCGATCAGTTGCGTCCGCCCCAGGACTGGAACCCGCCCTATGACCTCCTGGATAAAGAGAACGCGAAAGCAGCGTCCATCGGCGAAGCGGTGCAGGTGGTTGGCGCCGAACTTGGCGCGCCGGTCCAATCCGTGGTGCCGGTTTGTCTTGATGAGAAGCGCGGGCACTACAACGTCGACATCCTGTGGGCAAAGACGCTCGATGTCATGCCTGAGGCGCAAGGTGCGCGTCTCGTTCGCGTTCTTGCGGCTGCCGGTAGTCAAGCAAACTGGCGGCGGCTGTGGTCGCAAGCGGTCAACGCCGGCCGCGTTATTGCACGCACCTTGACATCATAGCCACGCAGTCTTCTTGCAGGTCTGCATCTGCCATCACCCAGCTAGGCGTTCTGCTTATTTGTCGCGCGAGGGATGGGTCGGAAGGGCCACTCGTGGTCCAGATACTTCCGAAACCACGCCGTGTAGGTCTCGGGCGTGGCTTCGGCCTCATGGCGGATTTCGCTGAGCGAGCGCCAGGCGGTGTCGTCGGCCTCTTGCGGGTCCGGGTGTATGGCGCCCTCGTACAAACCCGCAAAGATGTGCACCAGCTCGTGCTCGATCAAATTGCCGCCGACCTCAGCACGATAGATGAGCGTGCCAAGCGGTGTGAGCGCGCAGGTAAACCCCATCTCTTCCTTCAGCCGCCGCGTGGCTGCTTCTCCAATGTCTTCTCCAGGCCGTGGGTGCCCGCAACAGGCGTTAGTCCACATGCCGCCTGAATGATACTTGCCCCAATGCCGCTTTTGCAAAAGCTGGCGCCCGTTGCGATCATGGATCATGACGGAGAACGCGCGATGAAGATTGCCGCGCTCGTGCGCTAACAGTTTCGGCGCGGTGCCGATCTCCCGATCCTCGTCATCGACTAAGATGACGCGTTCTCCGGCGTCGTTCACGTGCGTCGCGAGCCTTCTTTCATGTTTTTCTTCCAAGGCGTGTGGCGTGCGCTGTCCGCCGCTAAACGGGACGGACGACCACACTCAATTGACGCGCGCGACCTGCACTAAGTTGTCAGAGAATGTCGGCGCGTTGCCGAGCCCGCACAGGGCATCTGAAGAGATGCAGTTGACGGAGCCATCCGAGCGGTTGAGCGAGCGCCAGTAGCCCAATGTTGAGACAATGACGCCGTCGCGCACGTCGTCCGTCACCTCCGCGAGGCCCTGGAAATCGCCGCGGTCGTTGAACACGCGCACAGGATCGCCGTGGCGAATGCTGCGCGCAGCGGCATCTTTCGGATTAATGAGCACAAATTGCTCGCCTTGGCCCTTAATCTTGTGCGGTTCGTTGGCGTAGCAGGAGTTTAAAAACCCGTGACTTTTCGGCGAGAGGATGGAGAGTGGGTACTTCTTCGCTAACTCCTCGTTGGTGTCGGCACTTTCGCGCGGGGGCACGTATCCAGGAAGCGGATCGACGTCCTCGCCCGACTGCATTTCCTCGTACATGTGGCGGAAGGGCGGTGCGACGAAGTTTTTTGCGCCATTGAGCAGGAATTCCACCTTGCCCGATGGCGTAGGGAAGTTGCCCTGCGCATGGGGTAGGCGATCATCTGCCGTCCCCACGTTCAAATGGAAGTAGCCGTGCTTGCGGAAGTACTCCATATCCTTGCCGGCCATCTGCGGTGCGTCCCACTGCACGTAGTGCTCAATTAGTTCTTTGTCGCTTTTCTTGAACTGCTCGTCCTCAAAGCCCATTCCTTCGGCCAAGAGGCGGAAGATTTCGGCGTTCGACTTGGCCTCGCCGCGCGGCTCAATCGCCTTCTCGTTAAGCGTTAGATAGAAGTGGCCCCACGAGAACATCATGTCATCGTGCTCGCCCGCCATGGTCGCTGGCAGAATAATGTCGGCGTATTTCGCCGTGTCGGTGATGAAATGCTCCGCCGTGACGAAGAACAAATCCTCGCGCGCCAAACCCTTGACGATTTTGTTCGTTTCAGGCGCCTGGCTGACAGGGTTGGTGTTGTAAACGTAGAGCCCCATGATGGGCGGGTCGAGATCCAACTCGCCGGTAAGCGCGGCGCCGAGCCGCAAGTTGTTCACGACGCGCGTTTTGGGCTTGATGAAGTCGGGCCGCGCGACGTTTCCCCAATTGACGGGGAACTCCCACAACGGCATTTGCAAGAGGCCGCCGCCCACGTCGCGCCATGAGCCGCAAAGCGCGGGGATGGCGCACGCGGCGCGGACCGCTTGCCCGCCGCCGTGATGACGCTCAAGCGCGACGCCCAAGCGGATCACCGATGGCTTGATCGTCGCAAACTCTTGCGCGAACTTCGCAACGTCGCCTGCAGGAACGCCAGTAATCTTTTCAACGTACTCGGGCGAGAAGTCAGCCGCGCGCTCTTTCAGCTCAGGATAGCCCACCGTATGCGCATCGACCCACTCTTGGTCGACCAATCCTTGCTGGATGATCGCGTTGATGACGCCCATCGCGAGCGCACCGTCGGTGCCGGGCTTTGGCATGATGTGCCAGTCGGCCTGCTTGGCGGTGCGCGAACGATAGGAATCGATGACGACGAGTTTTGCGCCGCGCTTCTGCGCCTCCAGAACAAACGGCCAGTGATGCAGGTTGGTGGAAATTGTGTTGCATGCCCAGATGACGATATAGCGCGCGTGCACGAAGCTTTCCGGATCGACGCCGCCGGTCGGGCCGACGGTCAACAACCAAGCCGTGGAGGAGCCGGACCCGCAGTACGTCTTCTCGTTTACAGTGGAGCCGAGGCGATTGAAGAACGCATCGCCAGAGGTGAGACCTTGCACCAGGCCCTCGTTGCCCAGATAGGCGTAGGGCATGATCGACTGCGAGCCGTATTTGGCGATGATGTCGGTCCAGCGGTCGCGGATCTCTTTGATCGCTTCATCCCATGAGATGCGCTCGTACTGCTTGGAGCCCTTCGGGCCGGTCCGCTTCAGGGGATAGAGAACGCGATCGGGATTGTAGTGGTGCTCGTGATAGTCCTTGAGCTTCACGCACAGCACGCCCTGCGTCATCGGGTGCTCTTTGTTGCCGGTCACTTGGGTAAGCTTGCCGTCGGCCACCTCGTAGATCATGGCGCAGGTGTCGGGGCAGTCATGGGGACAGCCGCCGAAAAACGTTTGACGCTCGGGCTGTTTGTTCATCGCGTGTCCTCCCGTGTGGGCCCTAGAGGAGCCCTTGCCCTTCTTGTTAGTGCGGCAGTCTGACCCACGTCAGTCGTGCACGCAAGGTAGGTCAGGCTTCCTCGGGGAGATGCGCAGGGGCGGCGCAGCAATCCTCGTAAGTGTGCGTATGGCCGTGTGAATCTTGCACCGTGTATACGGGAGACGTTGGGCTCTTCGATAGATGCGCGGGGCCTATTGGTACCTTTCCGTGCGCTCCGGGGATGTCGAGGACGTAGGTCGGCAGGGCGAGACCGGAGAGCCTTGCGCGCAGTGCGCGCATAAGGGCTTGGCCTTCGGCAATAGTGGTGCGGAAGTGCGCGGTTCCCGGCGCCAGATCGCCGTGGTGCAGGTAATAGGGCTTCACGCGCGCCTCGACGAGCGCGCGCATCAGCGCTTCGAGCGTGTCAGCATCGTCGTTGACGCCTTTAAGCAGCACGGTTTGGCTCACCATCGCGATCCCGGCATCGATGATACGCGCGCATGCGGCGCGGGCTATCGCCGTCATCTCGCGCGGGTGGTTGGCGTGGAGCGCCACATAAACGGTCTTTGTGGGTGAACGCAGCGCCTCGGAGAGCGCGTTGGTAATGCGCTCAGGTGCTACGGCGGGAACGCGCGTGTGCCAACGCAACACCTTCACATGGGCAATGTCGCTCAGCGCGTTTGTAACCTCCGCAATGCGGCGCGGCGACAGAACAAACGGATCGCCGCCGGTGAGGATCACCTCCCAGATCTTTGAGTGTGCGCGAATATAGTCAAGCGCTGCGGCGAGTTCGGTATCGGAGAGCGCTGAACTTTTTCCAGGGCCGACCATCTCGCGGCGAAAGCAGAAGCGGCAGTAGACCGGGCAGACGCTGACGAGCTTGAGCAAGACGCGGTCGCAGTATCGGTGGACAATGCCCGGCATCGGGCTTTTCACAGCGTCGCCGATGGGGTCTGCGTCTTCCAAGGGATGCCGGTTAAGCTCGCGCACGTCGGGGATAAACTGTTTCGCGATAGGGTCGCTTGGATCGGCCGGGTCGATGAGAGCGGCCATGGCGGGCGGGATTGCTACCGCGTAGCGCTCGGTAACCCGCGCAATGTCTGCAGCTGCGTCGTCCGTCAAAAGCCCGGAGTCGGCCAGGTCGCTTGCCGTCTTCAAGGTTTGGCGGAATGCTGTCATATGCTCCTATTGGCCTAGTTCCGGCAGTGGTGTCCAGTGCAATGCTGAGGGCCGTGAATGGGGCGCATTTGAATTTTGCCTCCACTCATCTGCGTCGAGCGGGCATCTTCATCGGCTGATGGCTGGGCCGTGTCCTCAGCCGGGGCTGGGCTTCCAGTGGAGGTTGCGCAAACGTAGCATAGATAGATCCGTTACGCAGGTTACCGCATCGAAGTCGGCCAATTCTTGAAGGGTACAGCAATGACGTTCGATCGTTTGGTCTTCTGGTCTGGGATCTGGAACATTGGGCTCGGGTTCATACTTGTCACGCCGTCCATCAACCAATTCCTTGGGATGCACGTTCCCAACCCGTTCTGGCCTTGGATCGCTGCAGCATTCCTTTGGTACACTTCAGCGGTGCTTATTTTGGCTTCGCGCGACGTGCAACTATTCGCCTCCTTCATCTACTGGGAAGCACTCTTGCGTTTTCTCGCGGTGCTCATTTTGATCGCTTACGGTTTCACGTACATTGGTGTGCTAGCGACCGTACTGTTTGCGATTACCGATTTCGCCTGGGGCATCTGCTACGTTGTTGGACTGCCGCGCGTCACGGGGCGAACACATGCATCAATTCTGCTGGATCGCCGCGCCTAAGCGCGCGAACCAATTGTTGACCCGGCACTTCTAACGGCTAGCCGTCGGGAAGCGGCGTCCAGAGCACCTGTTCGATGCGCGTGGCCCCAGTTGCAAGCATGACCAGGCGATCAAAGCCCAAGGCGCAGCCTGAAGCTTGTGGCATGTATGAAAGCGCAGCGAGAAAGTCTTCGTCCAACGGGTAGCGCTCGCCATAGCGCGCTTCCTTCTTCGCCATCTCGGCGTTGAGCCGGCGGCGCTGCTCGTCTGCGTCTGTCAGCTCGCCGAAGCCATTTGCGAGTTCCACCCCGCTGCAATAGAGCTCGAAGCGCTCGGCAACGCGCGCATCGTGCGCACAGGTGCGCGCAAGTGCGGCCTCTTCGGTTGGATACTCGGTGAGCAGTGTGGGCGCGCCAACACCCAAGCGCGGCTCGATCGTGACAACGATACGCGAGAAGATATCCGACCAAGTGTCATCATCACTCACGTTGATCCCTGCCGCCATCGTTCGGGCGGCGAGGGCGTCGCGATCTGGTCGATCTGCATTGAGCGTGGCGAGCAAATCAATGCCGGCATGCTGCTCGAAGGCTTCAGCAACTGTGATGCGTTGCGGTTCCCGGCCGGGTTCGCACGAAACCTTGCGCCAGTGCCACTCGCCCGTCTTAGCAACATCGGCGGCGAGTTTAACCAAGGCGATGCAATCTTCCATCACGTCGTCATAGGGAACGTCAACTCGATACCATTCCAGCATGGTGAATTCTGGCGCGTGCAATGGGCCGCGCTCACGGTTGCGGAACACCGGTCCCAACGAGAAGATTTTCTTTTCGCCGGCGGCCAACAATTTCTTGCACGCAAGCTCCGGTGAAGTGTGGAGATAGAGCCGTTGTCGGCTAAGGTCGTTGCCGATGAGCTCTGTCTGGAACGCGTGCAGGTGCGCCTCGTTGCCCGGTGAGGTCTGTAGGCATCCAGTCTCCACCTCGGTGAATCCTTGCGCCTCGAACCAGGCGCGCACGGCCGCCCTGATGCGCCCGCGCGATTTTAGGAATGGTTGCCGGTCCTCGTGCGATTCCCGGCTCCACCAAGGTCTTTGATTCGACATTCGATCCATAAATACGATTGGAGCACAGGGCGTTGATACTTTCACCCTCATGCTTGGCGTTTCGTGATCGAATAGAGTATGAGAACCCTTGAGAATCCCCGCCTTTCGACCGAGCCATCGCGCCACGCGCTTCGCGCCGGTCCCACATGAATGGAGAACGTTAAGTGCCAAAGGTTCCCGCCAGCTCGGTGCGCAAGGGCAATGTGCTCGATCTCGACGGCAAGCTCGCCGTCGTGCTCAATGCCGAGAACATCCATCCCGGCAAGGGCACACCCGTCACGCATTTGGAGATGCGGCGCATTGCGGACGGCGTGAAAGTGTCTGAGCGTTATCGCACCACCGACCAGGTCGAACGCGCCTACCTCGATGAGAAGGAATACAACTACCTTTACGAGGACGACACCGGCTATACCTTCATGCACCCGGAGACGTTCGATCAAATCCCAGTGTCGAGGGACATCATCGGCGATTCTGCCGTCTACCTGCAAGAAGGTATGACGGTGACAATCTCCATGCACGAAGGCAATCCGATCAGCGTGGAGCTGCCGCAGCGCGTGTCGCTGGAGATTGCGGAGGCTGATCCTGTTGTCAAAGGTCAGTCGGCGTCATCGTCCTACAAGCCGGCGATGCTGTCGAACGGCGTCAAGATCATGGTGCCGCCGCACATCTCTGCGGGGACCCGCGTTGTCGTCATGACAGCGGACGGTTCTTACGTGGAACGCGCGAAAGATTAAGCCGGTTCAAAAGACGAACTGGGTCAACGCCGCATTGATCAAGACCACGCCCGTGATCAAGCTGAGAGCAGTGGCGTTGCCATATCCCTGGCCGCGGCTCCAAGGCCAAAAGGGCAACATGGCGATGACGGCCAGTACCATCATGATCATCACGATTATCGAGAACGTCATGGCAAGCCCCTCGATCGACACGGCAGCAGGAAAAACAAATCCTATCGCTGCTGCTTAAAGATTGTGAGGAGTTAGGGCAAGCACGCTCACAACGCGTGTTTGCAATGAGGCCCGAACCCCATCACGCTCGACCGTGGCGTTGCCACTTCGTCACGCGGCAAGGGACCGGCGCACCTCGAAGATCTCCATGATGCGCGCACCGCGATGCGGGCCGTCGACCACGAAGGTCCACCGCCCTTCCGTGAACGTGTCGCACATCTTGACGCCCTTCACGAGGATCCAATGTCCTTCCTTGCCTTTGTGCACTGCGAGGATGTAGTGCGCCCATACGTTGCGCGGCTTCTGCATCCAGTTCCACAGTGTTGGGCGCTCTTTCCTCGGCCGGTTCATGAAGTTTTGCTTCAGCGTCATGGTGTAGCCGAAGGCGGCGAGGGTGGCTTCGACCTCATCGGCGCCTGTGCCTTTGACGACCGTTTTGCGCCGCGAATTGCGCGCGTCACGGATCACGTCCTCTATCTTGCTTATGGGGTAGCCGGTGATGGCAGCCAGTACATACGGTCCGCAAAATGCTGTGCGGCCGGTGTCGTTGCACGCGTCATCGAGGCTGGAAGCTGGGCGGTTCGGGCTTGGGAATGCGTCCATGGAGCGCTCTCAGGGATGGTTAATGCAATGTTAGCCAAAGGTGTTTACGAATGGTTAAGGGAATTCCTCCCTCGGGTTTGCAGACTTCACCGGCAGACCGTGACGTCGCCGAAAGGCGGAAAGCACGGCATGTCTGCCGTCGTTGTAATTCTAGAGGCCTTGCCGGCCGCGCTCTTGCCACAACGCGGGCACGCCGTGCACTATGGCGCTTGCCGAGCGAGGCCTGAGCCCGCGGTTTTAGGCAAACCGGGAGCGGCGTATGCGTTACGGACAGGACGACCGCGAAAGCGGCAACGTTGAGGACCGGCGTGGCCAACGTGGACCGATATTTCGCTTTCCTATGGGTGGCCGCAGAGGATGACCCATGCGAATTCCGATTGGCGGTCGGGGAATTAGCCTCACCTCACTGCTGATCATTGGCGGGCTTTTGCTGCTGTTTGGTGTTAATCCACTCGACCTCCTTAGCCAGGGTTCCGGCCGCTACTCGGAGGTGCCGCAGCTGCCGCGTTCTGAACCGCGACCGACGCGCGATCAGCCTGGACGTCCATATTCAAAGATCCCGGGTCTTCCAGGCGGGCGGCAAACCACACAAAGCGGGG
>JAUWCP010000199.1 GCA_030609245.1 Hyphomicrobium sp. | reverse complement strand
TAGGGAGGAAACGCCCAAGTGGGCTACGGCGTCGCTGGATCATCAACTCCACCGTGGGATGGAGATTGAGCTTGTTCGGCTCCATCATCAACCCAACGAGCGGCAATAATGCGCCATTCCAGTGGATATGTAGCCGTGCAGTAACAGATTAGGATACCAGGACACACAATGGAACCCATGGATGCTGAGCGAGGGGCAGAAAGTTAAGATATCGGTGGAGCACCTTTTCATAATAACTTGTAAATGAAGGAAAAAGCACTGTGAGTTCCACCTCTCGGCCTAGCTTCAAGACGCTGCTCGAATTCGCCCATAGCCTTGCAGACACGTCCGGCGAGGCCATCCGGCCCTATTTCCGCAAGCCCGTTACTGTTGCAAATAAGGCACCGCGCGGCGCCTTCGATCCCGTCACGGCGGCCGATGAAGCAGCCGAGCGGGCCATTGCACGGGCTGTGGGTAGACGCTGGCCGGACCACGGCCTCATCGGCGAGGAATTTGGCAACGTGCGCGAGGACGCGCGTCTGCGATGGGTCATCGACCCGATCGACGGCACGCGTTCGTTCATCATGGGCTCCCCCCTGTGGGGCACGCTCATCGGGCTTCTCGATGGCGAGAACCCAATCCTTGGTCTGATGAATCAGCCTTTCACCGGAGAGCGCTTCTGGTCTGGCGCCAGCGAAGCTTTCATGCGCACTGGCAAAGGACGTGCGCGCAGCATCAAGACGCGTGACTGCCCCCGACTTGCCAATGCCATTGTGTCGACCACACACCCCGACCTATTCGCCAAGGGTAAGGAATGGGACGCGTTTGCGCGATTGAAGTCCAAGGCGCGCATGACCCGCTACGGTGGCGACTGCTATGCTTACTGTCTGCTTGCAGCAGGGTTTGTCGACGTTGTGGTGGAGACTGGCTTGAAGCCCTTCGACGTGGTTGCACTCATCCCGATCATTGAACGGGCAGGCGGGCGCATCACAACGTGGGAGGGCGAGCCCGCAGCCTCTGGCGGACGTATCGTTGCCGCGGGAGATCCGCGCCTGCACAAAATTCTGCTTTCATTGCTTGCGTGTTGATCGATACGCGGGCTGCTACTGCCTTGCCTCAGGCCACCTTGGTGTCGACCCCGACATACGCATCAAAAGCCGCCCAAAAGCGCGTCCGAACGATATCGTTCTCCTGCAGGATCTCGTGGCGGGAACCGGGCATCAGGATGCAGGAAGATACCTTCACCTGGACTGCAAAGTCCTCGATCGCACGCGAAGACACCACTGTGTCGTTTCCCGCCGCAAAGAGGAGCAATGGAACGTTGACGCGCTGCGGATAGCTCTCCGCGGAAATCCGCTGGCAAGATCGAAGCGCGGAGCGCAACCACCGGACCGTTGGTGAACCGATGCCAAGGTGGGGTGCAACATCCAGCACGGCTTTGGTGCGTTGCCAGCGCTCGCGATCGGAGGTCAGAAGATTCCCATCAAATGGAGCGTCGCTCTCAAACGTATCTGAGCCGCTGGAGACATAGGCCTTTGACATTCCAAACGCGCACCCCAGTTCGGCATAGAGGCGCACCACGGAGAGCGAATGCTGCAAGGTGACCTCATTGAGAGTGAGCAGCGGAGAGGAGAGAACCATGCGTTCAAACCACAAGCCCTGCATCGTCGCGCTGCGCAAAAGAATGTTGCCGCCCATTGAATGACCAAGCCCAATGAATGGTGGCGGACAATCGGGCAGCACCACGTCTTTCATGAACCGGATGAGATCGCGGTCATACTGCCAGAAACCTTTAACGTAGCCCTTCCGCGGATTGGCGAGTGCGCGCTGCGAACCGCCTTGCCCGCGCCAGTCCATCGTCGCAACGGCAAAGCCACGCCGGCGCAAGTCGGCGATCACCTCAAAGTATTTTTCGATGAACTCGGTGCGCCCGCCGAATAGGCAGACCGTGCCACGCCGGGGCGAGCGCGTGGCGTCCCAACGCGCAAACCTCAATTCGGTCCCGTCGTATCCTTTGAAGAACCCGACCGTTGCGCCGCTCGGGACCGGGTTTCTGGGTAATGCAACGAGCTCCATCGTGACTCCTAAAAGCGATACGCTCTGTTGGCGTCCTATATCAGGACGCGCCTCTCCTTCACAGAGTCGCCAATAGGGGTCTAGGACACTGGGCTGTTCTCAATAGGACCAAGACCGGCCGCGTCGAGGGCCGAACGCGAATGGTCCCAAACGCCGCCAGCGAAAGGGGCGCGCCTCGACGATCTCACCGCTGCAGCGGTCGATCGCCAGCTTGAATGGCCGGCCCGGCGCGCGCCGGGCGCGCACAAGCATGATGGGACCTCTGGGCCTGAATTTATGGAAATCATACCAGCCTTGGGCACGCAGCCGGCGCCGCACGACGCGACGCGGGACGCACCGTGGCTCGCGATAGGCGTAGCGTGGGACAACGCGTGGTGCCTCAGCGAACCCTTTGCCATTCGATGCCGCAGGTGGATAGGCCGGCTCAGCAAACCCTTTGCCGTTCGCGGACGACGGCGGCCGATAAGGTGGCACAACGTCTTCTGGCGGTCCGGCGTAGCGTTCCGGCGGCGGCACGTTGGCGTAAGGATCCCAGTAGCGCGGGCTTCGATAACCCGAATCGTACGTCGGCTCGTAGCCGGGCTCGTACCGGGAGTAGTCCTCCGGTGGATAATCGAGATCGGCGGCCGAAGCTGCGGGCGCGAGCGCAAATAAGGATGTGGCAACGACAGCCACCATGGTGAGACGGGCTGACATGGGGCACGTCCTTTCACTCGAGTTGCAGGTGCCTCAAATAACCGGGACAGAATGGCGGCGCCAACATGAACGGCAGATGAAGAAGGCCGATTTTTCCGTTACCGCATCACAACTTGATGGAAGGCCGGGGCCGCCGCGCCGCGGGGGTCTTGTGAGCCTTGAATTGGACGCGAGCGCTCTTAAATCAATGCTGTGCGCAGGCCTTATCCGAAGGGTGCGCACTTCAACGTGGCCTGGCCCTTCGGGCAGGCAATCACATGTCGCTTCATTCAAGGAGGATATGTCATGCGACAGTTCGACTTTGCCCCCCTTTACCGTTCCACCATCGGCTTTGATCGTTTCGCGCAGTTGCTCGACACAGTCAGCGGCCTTGATGTTGATGCGGGTTATCCGCCCTACAATATCGAGCGCCTTGGCGAGAATGAGTACCGCATTACCATGGCCGTTGCCGGTTTTAACGAGGACGAGTTTAAGATCGATGTGAAAGAGTCATCGCTCTGTGTCAGCGGCGAAAAGAAGCCCGACGACAACGACCGTACGTTCCTGCACCGCGGCATTGCTGCCCGCAGCTTTGAGCGGCGTTTCCAGCTCGCAGACTACGTCGAGGTTAAAGGTGCCGACTTTACAAATGGGCTCCTGCACATTGACCTCGTCCGCAATCTGCCTGAGCGCATGAAGCCACGCAGCATCGCAATCGGGTCCGGCTCCCAATCCAAGCGGATCGAGGCGAATGCGTAACAGCCTCGCCTGAGAGTAAACCTTGAGGCCAGGGAGAGGCGGCTGCCGCGATAACGGTGGCCGACTTTTTTCGCGCTTAAACGACCAGCAATTCCACTGTTCATCAAAGGTTTGGTGCTTGTGCGGGCCCCTTAAATCTGCCAAGCTCAGCGAAAAGGTCAGTAGTCCTGTCCTTTATTTGCTCTATTTTGTGCAAAATTGAGCCAGCGGCGCATTGACGGCGGATCATCTGGCTTACGACAATCGACGAGCCTGGAGAATGAGGAACGTGAGCGTGCTCGATTTTGCAAGGCCGGGAAATCCGGTGGCATGGCAGGATGCGGACGCTGAAGGAGCGATCGGCACGGCGAAAGAGACGCCGGCGGCTATCGCCACGTTTTCACAGAAACGCTCGTCCAATTGCCACTAACTCCGCAACTTTGACATAGCCCATGGACGGGCGACAAATTGCGCCCTGCGCAGCGTCCGCGCCGGCGAAACTGCAACCGAATGAATGAGCCCTCAAAGCGACCCGCGCGCCATCTGAGATCGCAATATGACGAAGAGCCAAATATCGCAACGCAAAGCCACGCTTGTCGGAACGTCCGGGCGTTCGGAGGCCCAGGGGCTTTACGATCCCGCTCACGAACACGACGCATGCGGCGTCGGCTTCATTGCCGACATGACGGGGCGCAAGTCGCATAAGATCATTATCGACGCGCTGAAGATCCTGCAGAACCTGGAGCATCGCGGAGCGGTTGGCGCCGATCCCTTGGCAGGCGACGGCGCGGGCATGCTGATGCAGATCCCGCACGACTTCCTCAAGGAGGAATGCGCTCAGCTGGGCTTCACGCTTCCCACCCCGGGCCGTTACGCAGTGGGGTACGTATTCATGCCGCAAGACGAGCGTTTGCGTGCCCTTTGCGAACTCACCTGGTCGCGCATTGTAAAGGAACAGGGCCTTGAGCTTCTGGGCTGGCGCTCGGTACCGGTCGACAACTCTTCGCTGTCTGAAATGGTGATCGAGACCGAGCCGGTGCACCGGCAGGTGTTCATCGGCTGCCCGTTGACGATCCTCGATCAGGACGACTTTGAGCGCCGGCTTTATGTGACGCGCAAGGTCGTCTCCAACGCG
>JAUWCP010000037.1 GCA_030609245.1 Hyphomicrobium sp. | reverse complement strand
ATGGATCAGATGACCCGCGAATACACGCCTGCCAAATTTGTTCAAGAACTGGAGATCAAGCGCGGCGACACCCTCGTATTCCGCATGGAAGGCGGCATCTCGATTTCGGAAAATCCCAACTTCCGCTTCACATTCGGTGCTGCCAACGACGAAACGCTGCACGTGAGGGGAATGGACACCGACGGTACAGTCTTCACAGGGACATTGGCCGATACGTCGTCATAACCTTGACCCTGCCAGGACCGCGGCGGCGGAAAACAGTTAAGGGCGCCACAAATGTTGGCGCCCTTTTCATAAAGCCGAACCGTGCGCCCACCTGCGCTCAGAAGCAGCGCAGCTCACCTTCGACCTGCGCCCGCTTCAGGTTGTTTACCATCTCCAAGTACGGTGTATGAGTGCGGAACATGGCGGCGTTCTCACCGCCCCTCTGGCGCACCGACATGACCGTCTCGGCTTGCTCATACTCCTTGAAGGACAGGATCGCAGCGATCGCGTCGATCGAACACGAACACTTATCGAGCACTGCGGGCGTCTGGCCATTGACCTGCATACAGGCATACACATAGTCGGCACGCGCATACGTCGGATAGTCGTTGGCGGGCAGTTCGACAGCCTTGGCCATCGAGCTTGTCAAGCCCATGAGTACCGCGACGAGAATAGTGACATGTGCCTTCATTGGAGACCCTCCACGCCAGACAGTGTGATCCGCTCTTGAAGCTTCAGATCGCCCACGAGCGGGTTTTTAAACGTCGAGTGCATGTCGACGACCTCACCAGGCACCTGCTCGCTGAGAACGATAACGAATTTCGATTTTTCCCAGCCTTCCATCTTGCTCGCGTTCTTATCGTCGACGTAGGGCGTTACCGAGATACGGTAGGCGTCGATGGGCTTGCCCTTGTATTGGAGCTTGATCTGCTCGACCGTGGCCTTGTCCTTCAGGGCCATGCTAAACACGCGCTTCAGGTACGAGTGCTTGCCGCCCGACAAATTGGAGAAGCTGTTCACGGCCTGCTGCAAATAGACGATGAAGATGGGATTGATCGTCAGATCAGAGATCTTTTGCAGATCGCGTGCTCGCTCGCCGGTGTAAATCTGCAATTCGACGTCCTTTTCGCCCGTGGGCTTGGTCGCGACAATCTTGAGATTGATTTCATCCGAGAACGGCTCACCCAGAAGCCTCGCGTCGGAGACACTGCGATTGAATTTGTACTCGACCTCACTACCTTGCTCGATATTCGCCAGGTGCTTGTGGTCGAAGATCAAACTGGTCGCAGAGGGTTCATCGGCGGCGGCCGCTGAGGCAACACCTGACAAAAATGCAAAGGGAAGCGCCATAAGGGCGCATACACCAAGAAAGAGCCGCATACTCGAGTTTCCTTCCTAATCAAGTGTTTGATGCATCCGCTTTGGGCCTTTTCTAACCCCATAGACGCGGGCGCGTCCACAGCCTGCACCTTAAAAATTAGTCACTTATTACTAACGCGGCCGTGTGTGCAGGTTCCGGCAATTGCTTGGAAGTAGGCGCTACTAGCGGAGAAAAAGCCCGAATGCCCTGGGGCCGTCTCCGACCTCGACCTCCCCCGCGACCGCCAGTTTGGCGGTATCGATGCGCATCAGAACGTTGTCGAACCAGCACGCAACATAGACGTATGAACGCGCCGGGTCTGCTGCAATGCCCTCCGGATAGTCCCCCACCGCAAGCGTCTTTACGACTTTCAGAGCGCTGGTATCGATGACGCTCAGCGTATTGTCGTACTGGTTCGTCACAAAGGCGCGCCCGCCGCTCAACGCCACCGCATAGGGCCTCCGTCCCACCGGAATCGTCGCGATCACCGTGCGGCCGGCAATATCAATCACGCTCACATCGTTGCTGCCGACGTTTGCCGTATAGGCACGACGGCCGTCTGCGCTGATGGTGACACCGAAGGGCCGTTCGCCAACCGGCACGCGGCCAATGCGCTCATTCATCTTTGTGTCTATCAGAGAAACTTCGTTGCTATCGCGGTCCGCCGATAGGACCAGTGCCCCATCAGGTGTGACCGCGACTCCGGAGGGAGACTCTCCGACTGCGACCTCAGCCGTCACGGCGCCTGCATCCGGATCGACGACGGAAATCTTATGGGCGTACCAATCCGCAACGTAGACGATTCCAGTCGACGGGTGGGCTGCGATGCCAAGCGGACCGCCGCTCATCGTGATGCGCTTGGCTACCCGCCGCGAAATCACGTCGACGATAACGAGCTCGTTGCCTTTCGGCGCGGTGACAAAGGCGCGCTTGCCGTCACTGGAGAGCGCAATGCCCGCAGGCTTTCCCCCGATCTTGATCTCGTCTACCACCTTGAAGGTGGCAAGATCGACAATCGAAAGTGATTGGCCTGACTGATTGGTGATAAACGCTTCGCGCGGTGCGGGCTCGTCACCAGCGCACGTTGTGCTTGCCGCGATGACAAAAACGACAAGCGCTGCATACCGGCTCCTCAATCGGCCACGCGCCGTCATCCGCCCACTAGCCGCCAGCCTCAACTTTTTCTTTAAGCGCATCGAGTCCGCCGCGATAAACACCCGTCACCGCTTTTGCAGCGGCCTCGTCGCTAAGCTCAGGCGGCGGATTGTTGTTCATGAAACCGCGATAGAATGCGCCCTTCCATTCGACGGTCGACTTATCGCCCTCGCCCTTGACGCTCAGCATCGAGGAATAGTTATTGACGGGTAGCACCTTCACGTCGACATCGGTAATCTCATATTTGTAACGCTTATTCTCCACGTCGTACTTAATCAGCTTCTCGGCGATTATTCCGCCCGACTGTAACGTGAGCACGCGCGTGGCATCGACCGTATTTTCCCCGTCGCCTTCCAATTTGGCGATGGCGGGATGCCAACTCATGTCCTGAAAATTGCCAATGACCTCCCATACCTTTTCGGGCGACGCATTGATTTCCACGGTCTCGATTACCTTTTGCCGCGTAGGTCCGTGCGCAATGGCCGCGACCGGCAGTAGGATTGCCAGCGCGAACGCGAGTGCAAAGGCTCTCACCATGGGGGTCCCTCCAAACGTTGGATCAATATTTCCCGTATTTGTCCCGACCATAGTCGGGCAGGCGGACCTTCGCAATTGTCGCAGCCTTGGCAAAGCGCCGCATTCCAGATGGTGTTGTTCTGGCGAACCGTCCGTGCTTTGTTGCGGCCCGCGCGAAGGAGACCGGATCTTATGACCGCACGAGACGAGGGCGCCGGATTAGGCGAGCGCCCCACATCCGAGCTTTACGAGAATGTCACTTGTCCGTTCTGTGGACTCTTGTGCGACGATCTAGAGATCAGCCGCGCGGGGAGCACGTTGAAGGTTCTCAAAAACGGATGCGGGCGGGCACACGGGGGCTTTGAGCGCACCCTCCCGGAAGCCCATCCGATGGTTAAGGGCAAGGCGGTCGAACTGCCTCAGGCCATAGAGACCGCGGCGGCATTGATCAAGAAAGCTCAGCTTCCCCTTTTTGGCGGCATCGCCACGGATGTGGACGGCGTGCGTGCAGCCTTATCTATCGCCGACCGCTCATGCGGCGTCATTGATCACGCACTGAGTGAAGGCCAATTTCGCAACCTCAAAGTCTTGCAATCCACCGGTTGGATCATGTCCACGCTAACGGAGGCACGCAACAGGGCGGATCTGTTCATTATTGTGGGCACGGACGCGCACAAGTTGCATGGCCGCTTCTTCGAGCGCATCGTTTGCACTCCAGAGTCCATGTTCGAAGATATGTCCTCCAAGCGTACCGTGGTCTTCATTGGTGAAGGCCTCGATACCTCGGCCGCGAAGGGGCCGCGTATCGACGAGGTCATTACCCTCCCCTGCAAGTTAGACAAGGTTGGAGACGTGCTGGCGGCACTTCGCGCGCGGCTGCGCGGCACTGACCTCAAGGCTCTGGAGCCAGCCAACGATGCAACAGGCCAGGTATCGGGGTCCAAACGGCCCGGGTTCTTCTCGAATCTGTTGCCAAAGCAGCGCGCCGCGAAGACACCGCCCTCGCTTCGCACTCAAACAATCGACGGTGTTTCGCTTGCCGACATCGATGCACTTGCCGAGCGCTGCAAGAACGCGCGCTATGGCGTAATGGTGTGGGCGCCACCAGGCTTGAACTTCCCGAACGCCGATCTGACGGTGCAGATTATTTCCGATGTCGTGAAAGATCTCAATGTCACGACACGTTTCGCTGGCTTGTCGCTCGGCGGTAACGATGGCGTGGTCAGTGGAGCCGCGGTCGGCGCTTGGCAGACGGGCTACCCGTTACGCGTCAGCTACGCCAACGGCAAACCTGAGTACGACTCCTACCGCTATTCGATCGGCCGGATGCTCGCGGAGAAAGAGGGCGACCTTCTGCTCTGGATTGCAACTTTCTCACCTGACATCGTTCCTCCGGAAACTAACCTTCCAACGATTGTTTTGGGCACGCCGGGCCTTAAGCTGAAGAAGACTCCCGACGTATTCATCCCCGTCGGCACACCCGGCGTGGATCACGCCGGGATCCTCGTTCGTTGCGACAATGTCGTCTCTCTTCCACTCAAGAATTTAAACCGGGCGCCACTACCTCGAGCGGCTGACGTGCTCGCCGCCTTGGAAGCAGCCCTATGAACGTGAGCACGATACGATGCTGATCAAGCTTTCCGGCGGAAAGGTCTATGACCCCGCTAACTCGGTGAACGGCGAAGTGCGCGACGTTTATGTCGACGGCGGCAAAATCGTCTCGCCCGATTCTGGCGCCCGCGTTGACAAGGAATACGATCTCAAGGGCCGCGTAGTAATGGCGGGCGCCATCGATCCCCATACGCATATCGGTGGCGGCAAGGTCACGATCGCGCGCACTCTTATGCCCGACGACCATCAGATAGACGAAGTCGCACACACGGAATTGACCCGCGCCGGCACGGGTCATGCGCTGCCGTCGACCATGATCACCGGGTATCGCTATGCGGAGATGGGGTACACCGCCGGCTTCGAGCCAGCGGTCCTTCCCGCCAACGCCCGCCAGGCGCACATGGAACTCGGCGACACGCCCATGATCGACAAGGGCGGGTTTGTCATGCTGGGCAGCGACGATTTCATCCTGCGCTTGATATCGGAGAAGAAAGACTTCGAACTTATCAAGGATTACATCGCCTGGACAATGCACGCGGCCCAGGCGATTGCCGTCAAGATCGTTAATCCGGGCGGCATCAGCGCGTTCAAGTTCAACCAGCGCAAACTGGATCTCGACGAGCGCCACCCATATTACGACCTCACTCCGCGCGACATTGTTGTCACGCTGGCCCGCGCCCTCACGGAGCTGGGCGTCACGCATCCTGTGCACGTGCACGGCTGCAACCTTGGCATTCCCGGCAACGTGGAAACGACGCTCGCCACCATTCGTGCCGCCGACGGCTTGCCTTTGCACCTAACCCATATCCAGTTCCATAGTTATGGTATCGAGGGCGATCGTCACTTCTCCTCGGGCGCGGCGCGCATCGCCGAGCTTCTCAATAAGAACCCCAATGTGTCGATCGACGTCGGGCAGGTTTTATTCGGTCAAACCTGTACGGCCTCCGGCGACAGCATGCGCCTCTACGCCGGCGCCAAAAACGCCGACCCGAAGCGGTGGGTCGTCATGGACATCGAATGCGACGCGGGCTGCGGCATCGTACCCTTCCGCTATCGCGACAAGAGCTTCGTGCACGCTCTCCAGTGGGCGATTGGTCTGGAGACGTTCTTGTTGTGTGAGGATCCCTGGCGAATTTTCCTCACCACGGACCATCCCAACGGCGCACCCTTCTTCTGCTATCCGCACCTCATCAGACTGCTCATGGACCGCGGCTTCCGCCAAGACATGATGCAAAAGGTCAACCCGGACGCGCTGAAATATAGCTCGCTGCCCACGTTGGGCCGCGAGTACTCGCTTTATGAGATCGCGATCCTCACGCGCGCAGGCCCGGCTCGCAGCCTCGGCCTAAAGGACCGGGGGCATCTGGGCCCGGGCGCGAGCGCCGACATTACCGTCTACTTTGATAAAGCCGACAGAGAGGCGATGTTCACCAAACCTGAGCTGGTCTTCAAAAATGGTGAGCTGATTGTTCGTGATGGCAAGGTCATCAAAGTCGTCCAGGGTGCAACGCACGTGGCACGCCCCGAATACGACAAGGCCATCGAGAAGCCATTGAAAGACTACTTCGATCGCTATCACACCATGCGCATGGAGAACTTCAAGCTGAGCGACGACGAGATCATTGAGGGCGGCCGCGGTGAGATCGTCGTGCAACCGACCAAGGCCAGGACACAATGAAGGCGAACGGCATCACCATCGACGACACGTTCGCCGAGGCGTTCGGCATGAGTGCCACGGGCGTGATCGTCACGGCTGACTCGCCTAAATGGGCGCGCCAGGCCGCCGTCACCATGAGCGGGTTTGGCACGTCGGTTATCGGCTGCGGTGTGGAGGTCGGAATCGACAGGGAACTAGAACCTGATGAGACGCCGGACGGCCGCCCTGGCGTGCGCGTTCTGTTGTTCGGCTTCTCGCCCGATGCACTTCTCCCACAGCTCAAAAATCGCGTTGGCCAATGCGTCCTAACGAGCCCCGGCTCGGCCTGTTATGCCGGCGTTGAATCTAAGACGCGGATCGCACTTGGCGCTGGCCCGCGCTTTTTTGGCGACGGCTATCAGACGGCCAAGCTCCTCGGCAAGAAAAAATATTGGCGTGTACCTGTGATGGACGGCGAGTTCGTCATAGAGGAAACCACCGGTGTCGTGACCGAAGCCGTCGGCGGCGGCAACGTCATACTCCTTGGCAACGACCGTGCAGGCTTGCTCGAAGCCACAGAGCTTGCAGTGGCCGCCATCGGCAAGGTTCCCGACGTGATCACGCCGTTTCCCGGCGGCATCGTGCGCTCTGGCTCAAAGGTGGGCGCCAAATACGATGGCATGATCGCTTCGACGAACGATGCCTTCTGTCCAACCCTGCGAGGTGCCGTCAAAAGCGAACTCGCTCCCGATACGGTCTCCGTGCTCGAAATTGTCATTGACGGGCTCACGTCGCAGGCCGTTGCGAACGCTATGAAGACCGCCATCGACACAATCATCAAAGAAGGATGGGGCAAGGGTGTCACCCGTATCAGCGCAGGAAACTATGGGGGCAAGCTCGGCCAGCACCACTATCATCTGCGGGAGTTGCTGCCATGAGTGGTCTCACGTTTCGCCTCAACACCTATCCCGATGAGCGCCTCGACCTTTCACCGCTCATTCCAAGCCGGCTAGCCACGCTTCCGCTGGCTGACATACTGGACCTGGTCGTCGGCACGACGAAACGCCAACTCAAAGTCAGCGACTTCTTTGCGGTTTCTGGCCAATCCGGCGACACGGTGACGATTCAAGGTGGATCTGAACATCTCGATTTCGTCGGCGCCGGGCTCGATCGGGGAACGCTGATCCTCGACGGCGACGCTGGTGCCTACGCGGGCCGCAAGATGACCGGTGGCGAACTCCATATTCGAGGGCGCGCGGGCGCGTGGCTTGGTTCCGGGCTCTCCGGCGGCCTCATTACGGTTAAGGGATCGGCCGGTGACCAAGTTGGCAGCATGTGCCCCGGCGACAAATTCGGCATGACCGGTGGCATCGTCCACGTTGAGGGCAGCATTGGCGACCGTGTCGGCGAAAAGATGCGCCGCGGCACGATCATTGCGCGCGGGACCGCCGGCACCCATGCCGGCTCACGTATGCTCGGCGGCACCATCTGGGCTGAGCAGGGATTTGGTCCTGGACCAGGCACTCTGTTGCGACGCGGTACGCTTATCGGCCCGGCGGTCGAGCAGATGCTCCCCACATTTGCCGACAGCGGAAAGCATGATCTCGTAATTTTGCGGGTGCTTTCACGCTACCTGTCTGCCACGCTGGGGCCGCTCGCCCCTAGCCCCCTTTCGGGACGCGCGCACAAATTTGCCGGCGACCTGGCAGCGATCGGCAAGGGCGAGATCCTCATCGTATCCTGAGGCCGATTGCACGAAGGTCTAGCGATCTAAACCGCGGCGAAACCTGTAACAAAGATGCTTTCGGCTCCGAACACCGAGAGCTGTTGCTCTACGTCCTGCAAGAACCGCAACAACACAACGGTGACCGATTTTGCGTTTGTGAGCACCCGAATACCGAGGAGAATCAAATGATAACAGTAGTGATCTCGGCATGTCTGATAGCAGATCCCAGCGTGTGTAAGGACCATCGGGTGCCCTTGTTGCGCAACATCGACCCTAACCAGTGCGTGCAAAGTGCGCTGCCTCACTTCGCGCGTTGGGCGGCCACGAACCCTGACTGGACGATCAAGCGCTGGCGCTGCACGACGGCCAGCGTCGAGGAGCTATAAACGGATGGCGCGTCGGACGGTGGAGAAATCCCGCTGATCTCGAGCACAAACTTTTGACGTATCGCACGACCGAAGTCCTTGTAGCCGTTTGCCGGGAGCACAAATGATCCCGGACCGCCTTTGACGTTTTTGCGATACCAGTCTTCAAGCGTCGACGTGCCTCGCTGCTGCGGAAGATAGGATTCGACAGGGGGTGCTGATTGCCCCTGCGCACGCTCCAAGATGGGAAGTCCATTGACAGTCACGCCCCACTTCACCAACTCGTCACGCACTACATCGACCGGCTCCTCCGCATTACAGTTGTCGGGACCGTCGCCTGACACATCGAGCACGATCTTGGTCGCTTGGGCCGGCACCTGCGGCACAATCTTGTCGGACACGTTGCGCATCATGAGCGCCATGCACGTAAACTCCCCGTCTTGACGAGGGAGTTGGCGCACACGCGCTGCTGTTGCCCGCGCTTCCTCGGCATTCGTGATCCGCATCCACGGTAAGGTGAACTTCGGACGGTCCGCCCAAGTCACCATGGAGAACAGAATTCCGCCCTTCGCGCCGCCGATGATCCCCTCAATTACGGCCGGGTCCTCAAGCGCCTGGGCGATGCCTTCCATCTGCAGCCGATAGCGGTTGTCGTCGACCGAATTCGACACATCGACCGCGACGATAAGGGCAGTATCGACCTCCTCACCGTCCTGAGCGGCGGCGAGGCCTGCGCCAAAGAGTGCGGAAAGTAGGGTCACTGCGGCTGCTGCCGATATGTTTCGCAACCACGCGCGGCCAATCATACCTTTGCTTCTTCGCAACATGCTGCCCATGACCCTTGCTGATTTATGGTTTCACTCTTTGCAGTAGAATACGGCAAGAAAGGTGGCCTGGACCACCGGAACGAAAGTCCGGCGTCGCCGCACCTCATTCGCATTGCGATTGTCTTTAGTCCTAGAGTCCGAATGGATACGTGTCGGGCAGCCCCTCTAGATCCGCCGTCGCGAACGGGGTGACCGCCCGCGTCTCGTCAAACCAGATGTATTCGTCGAACTGGCGCGGCAGTACAGCCTGGAAGTAGTGGCTCGCAAGTTCCGTCTCGGGCCGGTAGATCACACCGATAGCGCGCTCAAGCCGTGGCGTTTCCAGCTGCTCTCGCAGTCCAGCAATCATTTTGGCGCCGAGCGCCAGCATGAAGTGGCGGTGGCCCGTCTCCTCCGACACGGCGTGGCACTGGCGCTCATAGCTCTTCGCGATCGCCGGACGGACGGACTTCACCTCCATAGGGCCATCCCAGTTGGAAGCCGCTGCGACCGTTCCACTGTTTGTGCCGAAACCTATGAGGTATGCGCGATCACCAAACTCGCGGCGGCACAACTCGCCCAGATTGAGCTCGCCCCGGATCGACATCTCAGTTGCGGTCGCGTCGCCCACATGAGAGTTGTGCGCCCAGACGATCGCCTTGCTGTCGGGCCCATGAAAATTGAGAAGGGACTTGAGCGTCTCGAACATGTGCGTGTCGCGCAAATTCCACGAGGCGCGCGATCCATAATACATGGTGCGATAGTAGCGCTCCGCGTTGGCGACCAGCCGCGCATTCTGCACTGCGTCGAGATAGCGTTCTCCATCCCGCAATTCATACTCGCGGCGGCGCGCCAGAATGCCGGCCAACATCACCGTCACATCGGTTTCGCACGTCCGGTAGCGCCCGGTGAGCGCAGCGCGGCCGTAAGTCGCCGGGTCCGCTTGCCACGGCGTCAAGCAACCATAGCGTTCGCGCGCCACCGCTGCTGCCGCGGGGTCCACGTCGTCCAGATAATCGAGAACCTGCCGTATGGAATTGTACAGGCTATAGAGATCGAGACCGTGAAATGCGACGCGGCGCTCCGGCTCCTGGTCGCCGTTGTACTCTCGCAACAAATCGACAAACGTTCTCACCTCGTCATTTCGCCACATCCACTGAGGAAAGCGCGCAAACGCCGTCCACTCCGATGCTGGAACCTCGGAGTGACGCACGTAGTGATCGATGCGCGCCGCGTCGGGCCAATCACTCTCGATCGCCACGAAGTTGAAACCCTTTTCAGTGATCAACCCGCGGGAGATCTGCGCGCGCATTTCGTAGAACTCGGAAGTGCCGTGCGTTGCCTCGCCAATGAGCACGATGCGCGCGTCACCTATCCGCGCTAGTAGCGGTTTTAGATCGACAAAATCAATTGAGCGGAATGGCTCCACACTGGCGCCGATTGCATCGACCAACTTGGGATCGACACCATGTGTTCGCGTTGATCGGCTCGCACGCGCAGCTCGCTTGTCAACCTCGCCGGCCCAGCCTTCCTCGCCGAGCAGTGGAACAAAACGTACGTCGGCGATGTCCTCCGTCTTGTAATCGTCCTCACTCACGCGAGTGACGCGGATGAGCTCCTGCACGCGGGGATCGCCGCCGACCGGGATCACCAAGCGCCCACCAATTTTAAGCTGTTGCTTCAAAGACTTGGGGATTTCCGGTCCACCCGCAGCCACGATGATCGCGTCATAGGGTGCATGATCGGGCCATCCGCGTGTGCCGTCGGCATGAAGAACGTGCACGTTGTCGTAGCGCAGGTCCTCCAGCTTGCTCGCCGCCTTTTGCGCCAACTCGCCAATGCGCTCGACCGTATAAACGTCACTTGCGATCCTTGACAGGATGGCTGCTGCGTAGCCCGACCCCGCGCCAATCTCGAGCACCGTCTCGCCCCCGTCGAGGCCCAGCGCCTCGACCATGAATGCCACGATATACGGCTGCGATATTGTCTGGCCTTCGCCAATTGGCAATGGTGTGTCCTCGTAGGCATCATCACGCAGGTGGGCGGGAAGAAACTCTTCGCGCGGCACCGTCCTCATGGCGTTGAGCACCAGCGGCGAACGCACGCCGCGCGCTTCAACGTGGTGTTCCACCATGTACTGGCGTTCTTCTGCGAAATCGGGCATGACCGCTAGGTGCTCCAGGCGCGCTGGAAATGCCGAACCGTTCGATCCTCAATACTTATGCATCGGCGCGCTCGCATACTGTTGCCATTCCCTCGCGCCCCAGCCTTGACGCGGATCAATCCATATCGCCCATCTCGAATTCAGCGACGACAGGGGCGTGATAAGAGGCCGCGGAGTGGATCGCCTTGCCGTAGCCCAGTGCTTCGTCACCCAGCCCTTCGTTGTGCACTTCGATGCGCCGGAAATGCCCGTAAAGCGTCCGGCTTGCCAGGATGTGATCAAGCATCTGGGCGCGCCCATGATGCAGCACGCTCCATCGCCGATCGGCGGCAATCGCCCGGTCCAATACGACGAGCGAATGTGCGGCCAATTCGCTCGCACCAACGTCCTCCTCTGCCGCAATGGCAAGACGCAGCGTTGGCCCATAGTCTTCTGCATTGAAATCACCAGCAACGGCAATGAGCCTTGCAGGGTCCCGGGCAAGAAGCTGCTCCACGAGCAGACGCAGCTCGAGCGCCTGCGCCTCTCGTTTCAGCGCCGACAAAAAGAACCCTTCCGCCCAGCCGCCGGTGGAGCGCCAGGAGAACGGCCCCGTTTTTTGGCCCGCCACGGGGCTCGCCAGCGGCGCGCGAAGGTGGGCATTGATTACGGCAACCGTGCCGCCGCGGGGAAGTGCTATCTCCGTCAACAAAAGCGGCCGATCGAAGCGCACGGGGGCCTGTTCGCCGCGCCCGGGTTGCGCAGTAAGCCCCGTGTGCATTGGCGGTGGCACAAGCTCGTGCAGCACCTCGCGCCGCCCAACGATCGCAAAACGCGACAACGTCACAAGGTTGTGCACATCAGCAACTCCGCGCCCACTTGGCCCCGTAGTCGTCGCGCGCGCATAGTGCTGATAGGGTGTCCCTTCCAAAAGCCGTTCAAGCGCGATGAGCTGGCGTTCGGCCTTGCCAGGGAGGTGCTGGCCGTTAACCTCTTGCAGGCAGAGGATGTCGGCAGCGACACGCTCAAGTGCCGGACGCAACACCGCAGCCCGGGTCTCTAAGGCGACTTGCGCCTTAGGCCCCAGGTCGAGGCTTTCCAGATTGAAGGTCGCAAGGCGCATGGATTTGCTCGCCTACCACGCCCTACCCCATTTTCACTTGATCGGGGTCAAGGCTAGACCACGTCGGCCTCGCGATGATACCTACCCGTTCGCGATCGAGTACTTGTTTCTTCTCAAGACATCCCGCGACAGTGTCGGCAGGTTTTTGCCCAGGCACGAGGTCGTAAGGCAGAGGAAAACGAAAGCATGTATGCGCATATTTTGATTGCCACCGATGGCTCCGAGCTGGCCGAAAAGGCCGTCGAGCAGGGGTTAACGCTCGCCAAGACGCTTGGCTCCAAGGCGACGGCAATCAACGTCACCGAACCCTGGACGGCGGCTGTGTCGGGCGAATGGGCGGTCGCCTTCCCAGTTGAGGAGTACGAGAAAGCCGCCGCAGCCAATGCACAAAAGATCTTAGACCGCGTGAACGAGGCCGCCCAGCGCATTGGAATCGCGTGTGAGACAGTTCACGTCAGGGATCAGTTCCCCGCGGAGGGCATTGTTGAAGAAGCAAAAGCACGCGGCTGCGACCTCATCGTGATGTCTTCGCATGGCCGGCGTGGACTCGCCAAGTTCGTGCTGGGCAGTCAGGCCACCCGGGTTCTCACGCACAGCACCATCCCGATGCTCATCTGCCGCTGATCAGCGCAGGTCCGTTTATTCTGTCTCCGGACCGGGCTTGAGTTGCTCAGGATAGCTCGCGAGGAAATGGCGCAATGCTGCGAAAAGCTCACGCGCGTGCTCGCGGTCTCCTCTTTGCAGCGCTGCGCGGATATCCTCCACGATCATCGTGTGGATTTTTTCTGGGCCGCGGCGCTGCTTCAGCAGAGTTTCGGCCAGCGCCGCAGCTGCGATCTCGGGCACGTGCTCATGTTCCGCGATCGCCATGACCTCGGCCTCAGTTAGTCCGCTAAAGGCAATGCAGTCTTCCAGCGTAATCATGGTCAACTCCTGGGCCCGTTTACTGATCGCACAGAATGACAATAGTCATCCTGCTGTCATAATACCCCAGGCAGAGCGTTGATCCAGCTCAATTGACCGTGGGGAGCCATGCGTGGGGTCTTGTCGCCCTCATGCAGCGGGCGGAACAGCAAGCACGTCTGAGCGCGCCTCTGTCAGCACCCACTCGGCGACGCTTCCCAGCACCGCTTGCTGCAACCCACCACGCGCGTGGGTGCCGACCACGATCAGATCCGGCTTATGCTCTTCTGCGTATTTTAGAATGACGTCCTCCGCCCAACCGCGTTCAGCCACAGGCACAATCTCGGTGACATTTGGATCGAAGGCCGGCCCCAGCGACTGAGCGACCTCCGCTAGAAAACCCTTCAATGCAAGGCGCCGCGTCTCGGCTGCGGCTTCGCGCGTTTGCCGATCGTCGCCGAGAATGGACCGCCGCCGCGAGCCATAGGCCGTCAGCGCCACGATGCGTGCCTGCGGAAATAGGCGGACCACCAGCTCGAGTGCTTTTTGCGACGCAGACGAGAAGTCGACAGCAATCAATATTGTGTTGTAGGCGCGCTCCGCTTTCACCCTCACCTGTAGCAGCGGAAAGACACCATAACGCAGCACGCGATCGGCCGTCGTACCGAGCATGTCTTGAATGACGCTGCTGGGGCGATGCGTGCCAATCACGATCAGGCTCGCGTTATCCTTGCGCGCCTGCTCGATGATCGTCTCGTAGTCGCGACCCCGCACCAGCACCTGTGTTACATTGGCGACGCCCTCTGCCTGCGCCTTGGAAACCAAATCGCACAGCACATCGGTGGCAAAGGTATCGTGCGCAGTGGCGACCTGATGCGGTAACACATCGCTTGTCACATGGAGAAGCGTGAGGGCTGCCCCGCGCGATCGGGCCAGATCCACCGCCCGCGTGAAGGCATTGCGGCTGCGATCGGTTAGGTCAATGCCGACGAGCACTCGCAATTGGGAGGGGGCAGCCAGGTCGCTCATTCTTACTTAAGTCTCCAATTCTCCCCGAATGGGCGCACCCCACGCCAAGCAAGCGGCGGGATTACACAGCCATCACAGTGGCCAGATGCTTCGGCAGCTCTTCTACTGGAGTGTTCGTCAAATCCTTGTCGAGCTCCGCCGAAACCCGTTCCCTCACGGCTTTGGATAGCGCGGCTCTGAGATCTCCGAGCGTCACTGGTGGCGCCACTAAGACCAGCCGACTAAAGGCGTTCTCCGCCAGGCGCTCCTCAATATATGCAGCAAGCCGTGCCGCAAAGGCCCGCTTAAGCTCGCGGTGGGGATCTTGAGCCGGCTCGATCGCATGGCGCGTCACATCGGCAGACTCAAAGGTACGACCCGGCCTGTCGCTCGCAAGCTCGCGGCTCGGTGCATGATCGCTTTTGAATACGCCGCCCTCAACGGGCGAGATGCCTTTGCCGGGGCCAAGGTTGGCAAAGATGCGCGCGCG